>JANYBQ010000369.1 GCA_025360705.1 Betaproteobacteria bacterium
TGGCGGTGTTCGTGGTGTTGAACGGCGAGGAAGACAACAGTGCTCCCGCTGCGCACGAGCCGGTGGACCCGGTGCACGTGTAGATGTTGCGCGCGGACTGGCTGGTGGCAAAGGCCGTCCGGAGGTATTGTGCCGCGCCGCCTTTTTCCACTAGGTCGCCGTCGGGTGAATCCGAGTTGCCGCCCACGCCCTGTGAGTTCACGTAGTACAGCGGGTCCCAGAAAGTGGACGCCTGTGACCAGAAGCTGATAGCACTAGGGTTAACGAAGCCAGTGGTCGGATTTTCCGCCGCCACGCCCAGGCTGTCCGCCAGGAACAGGCTGGGTGGCGTGACAGTAGTATCGACGCCAAGCTTGTACTGCTTGAGGTTGCCCACCCAGTTGGGTTGGGCGTTTGCGTCGGGACGAAATACGCCCAGGTACACCTGGTTCAGGTAGGTGCCCCGTACGCTCACAGATACCGGAAGAGAAGCTGATGCGAAGACCGAATTTACCGCCTGGATTTGAGCCAAGATATTTTGCAGGTTGGTTTGAAGGGCGGCATCGCTGCCCGCCTGGTAGTACTTTCCGCCACCCTCCCGGGCCATGTTTTTCAAGACAGTCGTGTAGGCCGTGTTTTGCTGGGCGTTGTAGGCATCGATGGTGTACGTCGTGACCGAGCCATTGGCTGCGGCAACGCTGCCTCGCGCCAAGTCAGGCCGCAAATGAAGGAAACGCGTCCATGCAGACTGAACATCTGGCGTGGTGGTGTAGCGGTAAGTCGACAGCGTCGTGCTCGACGGATCGGTATTGGCAGGCGACGCCGGCGATGCCGCAGGGCCGTTGTTCCCGATGAAGATGATGTAGGTCTTGGCGCAGTTCGTGCCGATCGGGCTGTTGTATGCGGCGTTGACGGATGAGCCTTTGTAGGCGTAGCCGCCGGTTAAAGACCTACCGGCGGGCGTGAGCCCGATATTGCCCGAGTAATCGGCACTGGCGTCCATGCCCGCCCAGCTAGCCGAGCCATTGAGGTAGAGCCAGGCTTCATAGAGCGTGTTGGCGATGCCCCCGCTGCTCTGGTTCACTTTTTCGGACGGGCTGTTGACACTGATTCCGGAGACGATGTTCTGGAGCGCAGAGTTGTTGGCAGCCACGGTCATGTCCCGCACCCCATAGCGTACGTAGCCACCGGTCTGTCCCGTGACGGTGTACTCCATCAGCCCGACGTTGGCCGGCTTGGTGAGGCCTGCGACGAAGTTCTTGATGGCCAAGAGCTCAGCGTCCCCCGCCGTTGCTGATCCCACCCATTGCTGGGAGGCCCTGGACCAATTCGACGTGTTATCCAGAATGAAAAGAATATTGGGTGCCAGCGGGCTGGTGCCCGGCGGCTGGTTGAAAAGGTCCGTATCATCGGCGCGGCTTGGCAGAACACCAAGTGCCAGCACCACAAACAACGCCATGTGCAGGAATTTTGATAGTTTCATTGCGAACTCCGAGCTGTACGTCGTTAGGTAGGAAGAGGGTTAACAGGTGGCCGTTGAATCCATGCGCACCTTGACACCCTGGTGCAGGGTGGCAGAGGCTCCGGTGCGGGTGTCGGTGACGACGGCCTTGATGTCCCAGTAAATGTCCTTGGGTACCGAGGCGGCAAAATCCACGCTATAGCCGGGGACGGGCGCCATCTTGAGGCACACCGGCGCGGATATCGTGCCCGTGTAGCCGTTGATCGAGATCGGCTGGTCAACTGGCGTGTAGAAGTTACTCACGTTGCCCATGACCTGCTGCTCGATCGCTTGCTGCGCCGCGGCCACAGCTTCGTTTTTGAACTGCATGTTGCCCACCGTCTTGAGGTTGGAGTTGCTCATGCGGACGGCCGAAACGACCAGCAGGGTGAGCGCCACCAGCATGACTAGGCTCAGTAGCAGGCTGCTACCATGCTGCCGCTGAACGGTGCTGATGAAGGGACGCTTCATTCTCATTCTCTCTGCTGGCTGGGGTTGATGACGCGCACGTTGGCGCTGTAGGCATGGCGCTTGTAGGCATCCGAAAACGGTCCCGCCGTTCCCGCAACGCCCATGTTGTAGGTTTTGCTGTCGACATAGCCGCCCGACGGGTCCGCATTGCGCGCCAACAGATTGACCTGCACCGCCATGACATTGGGCCAGTCGGCTACGGCGGGACTCGTCACGAATGGCGTGGTGGGGGTTCCGTCTCCTTGGGCTCCTGCGACTCCTGTGTTGTCAATACCGTAGTCGAGTTGCATGTTTTGAATACCGTCGACCAGCGGAACCGTGACCATCGTCGTAACGCCGGCGACCGGGGTCATCTCCAGGCGTTTGAGCGTCGGGACCGGGCTGCCGTTGTCCGCCGCCGATGTGCATGTCGTAGCGCCGGCGGCGTAGATGTTGCAGGGACTGAGAAAGTAGATGTGCTGCACATATTTGCGCAGCTCGGCCGCCGTGACCGCGTCTTTTTGCTTTAAGGTGTAGACGGAAGGCGTGGCAGGCGTCGGATCGGGACCCAATCCCATGACTTTTGCGATGGGCGTTGTCTGTACATAAATCTGGCCCGCGACCAGGGTACTTATTGTGGGCAGCGTGTCGTCGGCCTCAAGGCGCCGCACCACCAGAATGTCGGTGCCGGGAATGTGGTTCGCATCGGGCAGGCAGCTCGAAAGCGGAGCCGGGACCGAGGCCGGCGCATCGTAGCCCTGCAGCGGCATGGCCAGTGCTGCATCGATGGTCGCTGCGGTGGTATCGCAAGGGTTCGGCAACGCCGCCGGGGCCGTGAACCCACCGGCGTACTGCCCATAAAACCCCGCATGATGGATGTCGTCTTGCAGCAACGTCATCGCGTAGCGGCCGTTTTCGATCTGGCGGCCCGATTTGTCGAGTTCGGCGCGGGAGCTGCTTTGCCGCGCAATAAGGGTGGCGATGCCGGCCACCAGAATAAGCCCGATGGCCATGGAGATCATGAGCTCCACAAGCGTCAGACCCGCTTGTGGGCAGGGGTACAAGGAGGGTGCGGTCGGGCGGGTCAGCTTCATGGCGGTCAATTGATCAATTGAGATTGGCAATTTGCACATTCATGCTCACGACGCGACGCAGAGCCTCATCCCCGTACAGCCCCTTGCCGCATGTGAGGCTGGTGCCTGGCGCCGCAGTGGTGGCGATGCCTTGCCAGGCAACGCTCACAAGATAAATACCCGTGGCGATGTCAAAACTGACGCAGCCGCGTGCGCCGACCATGGCCCCGAGATTCGAACCGCCCAAGGTCTCGGCTGTTCCAGTGAGCAGGCCGCTCCAGGCCGACAGGTCGCTGGTGGCCAGGGTGTTGGCCTGTGTCGTGCCGAATCCGCATGCGGGCGTGAGGGTCGAACCCTTGCCCAAGTAGGGTACCCCGTTCACCGTGTCGGTCGTGATGGCGTAGCACGTGGCCACACGGCGATTGGCGTCGATGCGCCCGACCATGTCCTGCAGTAGCAACAACGCCTGGGAGCGCTGGTAGGACTCGGTTTCGGCGCGCTGGCTGACCACAATCAAGCCGACCAAGCCCAGCAGACCCAGCAGCAGAATCACCAGGCTGACCATGACCTCGATCATGCTGAAGCCGGCTTGGGGATTATGGTTTTTCAACGGCCTGTTCATCAGCAAGCTCCAGTCTTGCTGGTGGGCAGCCCGCTTAGATCGATGCTGACACAGCGGGACGACACGTTGCTGCTCACGCTGCTGCTGATGGTAAACGGGGTGACGGCTGCCATCAAACGCCCACTGCTGTTGTAGGTGAGGTTGGTGGCCGGGCCGGAGATCGTCAAGTCAGCAAATGCCTCATGTTGCCCGAGCGTGGGGCCGCCGACGCCTGCCGTGATTGTCCAACCGTTTTGCCAGCCGCCAGTACCAGGCGCGAGGACGACATTGAGGTTGCGCTTGAGGGCCTCGCTGCGTGCACCGATCAAGGTGAAGGAAATATCGTATGAGGCTGCTTTAACGCGCTGACCCGCGACGAAGTCGCGAAATGATGGAGCGGCCAGGGCCGCAAAAATGGCTGCGATCGCGATGGTGATCAGTAACTCAATCAGCGAAAATCCAAAACTCGACGCTTCCAGGAGTCGCCGCAAAGTTGCTGAGCGCCTCATCTTTTGATTGCTCGGTAAATGTGTACCTACCAGCATTTGCTCACAGTGCTTGTGCCACTGATCGTTGTCACCCCCGTTTGGTCGATTTGCAGAGTCCCACACGGGGTGTCCCGCGCCAACTGGGTGCCAGTCGGAGTGGCGGTGACGCTGTAAACTGGGGGGGCTACTGTATTGTCCACCGTCACCGTCACGTTGTAGTTGTTCGAAACCTCGGCGGGTATCGTGGCCGCACCCAACAGTGACAATTGATTCGTGTACTGACGAGCGTCAAGGTTGTACTGCTCCTGCCTGCTGGCCAGGTTCATCACAAAGCTGACAGCGGATGAGCGATTGGAGCGAACGATGTACTGCGTGTATGAAGGGTAGGCTACAGATGCCAGGATGGCCACGATTGCGACTGTGATCATGAGTTCGATCAAAGTGAAGCCACGTTTTTTTTTCATTTCGCTC
>JANYBQ010000371.1 GCA_025360705.1 Betaproteobacteria bacterium
CGAAGCCGGTCTCAAAAATGCTGAGATGTTCGGTCTATCTCAAATTACGGCCTGACCGCAATCTCGTTCTTGACCATCTTCACACCATTCACGCCGCGGGCGATGTTTTCAGCGGTCATCTTTTCGGTTGAGTTCTTGGCGAAACCGGACAACATGACGGTGCCGTTCAGGGTTTCTACCTTAATTGAAGCGGCATCTACCTGTTTGTTCTCGATAAAGCGCGTCTTCACCAATGTGGTGATGCCTGCATCGTCCACGTAAGCGCCGACGGTTTCCTGGCCGCGGCTGACGGCGCAACCGGTGGCGGTCAGCAGGACTACGGCGGAAATGGCGACTGCGAGTGTGTTGCGGATGTTCATGGAAAGCTCCTGTTAAGGTTGTTAATCAACTAGCGAACGGATGGTGACTAGCCCCACCATCCATGGGCGGAAAACAGTTCAGTGGATCAATCCGCGAGCCAGTCCTTGAGTTCTTCGGCGTGTTCCTGCTCGTCGCTCAAAATATCTTCCAGCAAGCGCCTCGTAGTCGAGTCCTTGTCGCCGATCATCGCGATAAGCTGGCTATACGCTTCAATGGCGACCCGTTCAGCGATCAAATTGCTCCTGATCATGGTCTTGAGATCCGTCGAATCGTTGTAGTCCGCATGGCTGCGGCTGGTCAGGCTATCGGGCGAAAAATCCGGATCGCCGCCAAGTTGGACGATACGTTGGGCCAACCGGTCTGCATGGTCCGTCTCTTCATGGGCATGCACCAAAAATTCCTCGGCGATTTTTGACGACGCAAGGCCTTGGGCGGTGAAATGATGGCGTTTATAACGCAGGATACAGACCAACTCCGTGGCCAGCGAGTCGTTAAGAAGCTTGATGATGTCTTCGCGCCACGGGCCGTAGCTGGGGGTGATTGCACCTTGCTCCAGGCTCTGCTTGGCCGCCTCCAGAGCCGCCTGATTCAACTGCATATGCTGGTGTTCGGCTACCGGTAATTGCTTGACGTTATTCCTCGCATCATTTTTCGACATCTTGGTTCCCATGTAGTGACATTTGCCTATCCAAACTATAGAAGGGCAACCTCTTTCCAACCATCGGCATCGGGCGCTTGAAGTCGTAGGACGGCGCCGCGCGGTGCTGTGGGTCAAAAATGAGCCGCACCCTCTTTCGAAAAAACCGGTGCAGCGGCTTCGGCAAGCAAGGGAATGACGAAACATGTGTGATCCGCCAGGTCGGTCCAGCTCAGTAGTTGGCGCGGCGCCAAAAGCCGCGCGTTCCACTGCGTTGTCGCTTCAAGCGCAGCTGGAGCGGTGGCGCGCATGAAAATAAAGCGCATCGTGCGGTCATCGCGGCGCAGTGTGAGTTCGGCTTGTGGCCAGTGCGACGGCAGGCATGGGGTGAACGACAACTCTTTGGCATCCTGGTGCAAACCGAAAATAGACCCGATACCGGCCCGGTGCATCCATGCCGCAGAGCCCGTGTACCAGCTCCAGCCGCCACGCCCCACATACGGTGGCTGGCTGTAGACATCACCGGCCATCACATAAGGCTCGATGCCATAAACCGCCCCATATACCGGGGCAAGCGCGCGGTGCGCGGGATTCAGGTAGGTAAAGTATCGATAGGCCAGGTCGGCAGCCTCGGAATTGCCAGGCTGGCTATTTGCAAAATCCGCCTGCGCCATCATGGCCCACACCCCGGCGTGTGAATATTGGCCACCGTTCTCGCGCACTCCGGGTGGATAGGCCTGGATATAACCAGCGCTTGGAGTAGCGTTTGCCAGTGGCGGGTCCAGCAGTTTGATCAACCCGGCCTTATGGTCCACCAGGTGTGTCTGGACCGCCGCCAATGCCATACGCTGCGAAGCCGGTGGTGCCGCTTTGGACAACACCGACCAGGCTTGGGCGATCAAGTCGATCCGTGCCTCAGCGTTGGCGTGCGACCCCAAGGCTTGCCCGTCGTCGAAGAACGCCCGTTTGAACCATTGGCCGTCCCACGCCTGGCCCAGCAATGCGGCCTTCCAGCCTGCCGCTGCGTCTTCCCAACGGCGTGCACGCGCGGTGTCGCCACGCATGCGTGCCAACGGCGCGAAATCGTCCACCACCTTGCATAAAAACCAGCCCAGCCAAACCGACTCGCCGCGTCCCTGGATACCGACCCGGTTCATGCCATCGTTCCAGTCCCCGCTGCCCATCAAGGGCAGGCCATGGGTACCCACGCGCAAGCTGCGATCGATGGTGCGCGCGGCGTGCTCGTAGACCGGCTCCTGCTGGCTACCGATGGCCGGCGTGTAGTAAGCGTCTTCGGCGCCTTCAGGAATCGCCGCTCCTTCAAGAAAAGGCACTTTCCGGTCCAGCACCGCCACGTCACCGGTCGCGCGTACATAGTGCGCGCAGGCGTAGGGCAGCCATAAAAGATCGTCCGAAAAATGCGTGCGTACGCCGGCCCCCAGCGGCGCGTGCCACCAGTGCTGCACGTCGCCCTCGGGGAACTGACGCGATGCGCAGATCAGGATCTGCTCGCGCAGCATCGCGGGCGCGGCCCATGCCAGCGCCATCGCGTCCTGCAACTGGTCCCTGAACCCGGTCG
>JANYBQ010000377.1 GCA_025360705.1 Betaproteobacteria bacterium
GGCACCAGTGCGTTGGAGTCGCGCCAACTGGGTTACCTGCTGGGCAGCGACGTGATCGTGCCCCACAAGGACGAGTTGTTGTATGTTGCCATCCATGAGGCGCGCGCCATGTTCAATTCGGGTTACCGCGCTCCGCAGCGCAAGCCGTTCGCCGTGGCCGGCCGCAACGGCGTGGCCACTATCAAGGGTTCGCTGGTGAACATGCGCGACGGCGGCTTTATCAGCCAGCATGATTTCCATATCGCCAGCCTGATCGCCAATGTCGTCTGCGGCGGCGATGTGGACGCCGGCTCGCTGGTGACGGAGGAGTATCTGATGGCGCTGGAGCGGCAGGCCTTCTGCTCGCTGCTGATCAACGTCAAGACCCAGGAACGCATCATGGGCATGATGGCCAACGGCAAGCCGGTGCGCAATTAACCCGTTGCCAAGGAACCTATATGAAACAAGTTCAGGACGCCTACATCGTTGCCGCTACGCGCACCCCCATCGGCCGTTCGCACCGCGGTTTTTTCCGCAACATGCGGCCGGATGATTTACTGGTAAAGGCCATTCAGGCTGTACTGGCGCAGGCGCCCACACTCGACCCGCAAGCGATCGAGGATCTGATCTGCGGCTGCGCGATCCCCGAGGGCGCGCAGGGCCTTAACGTGGCGCGTATCGGCGCCGTGCTCGCGGGCCTGCCCAACAGCGTCGGCGGTATCACGGTGAACCGCTTTTGCGCGTCGGGCCTGAGCGCGATCCAGATGGCGGCCGACCGCATTCGCGTGGGCGAGGCCGACGTGATGCTGGCCGCCGGCGTTGAGAGCATGAGCATGGTGCCGATGATGGGCAACTCGCCGTCGTTGTCGCCGTTGATGTTCGATCGCGACGAAAATATCGGCATTGCGTATGGCATGGGCCTGACGGCCGAGAAGGTGGCCAACCAGTGGAAGATTTCGCGTGAGAAGCAAGACGAGTTTGCCGTGCAATCACACGCCAAGGCGGTGGCGGCGATGAAAGCCGGCGACTTCCGTGCCGAGATTACGCCGATCGAAGTGACCGACCGCAGTCCGGATTTGCTGACTGGCCTGGTGACGACCATCCAACGTACCGTCAGCCTGGACGAAGGCGCGCGTCCCGACACATCCATGGAAGGTCTGGCCAAATTGAAGGCGGTATTCGCGGCGCGCGGTTCGGTCACCGCCGGCAACAGCTCGCAGACTTCGGATGGCGCCGGCGCCCTGATCCTTGCCAGCGAAAAGGCGGTCAAGCAGTTCGGCCTTCAACCGCTGGCGCGTTTTGTGAGTTTCGCGAGTAAAGGCGTGCCGCCGCACATCATGGGGATCGGGCCGATAGAAGCAATTCCGGCAGCGCTGCGTTTTGCGGGCCTCAAGCAGGACGACATCGACTGGATTGAACTCAACGAGGCTTTCGCGGCGCAGTCGCTGGCGGTCATGGACACCTTGGGGCTCGACCCGAGCAAGGTCAACCCGATGGGCGGCGCTATCGCGCTGGGTCATCCACTGGGCGCCACCGGCGCCATTCGCGCGGCCACCGTTATCCATGCCTTGCATCGCAAAAAGCTGCGTTACGGCATAGTCACGATGTGTGTGGGAATGGGCCAGGGCGCCGCGGGCATATTCGAGCGTGTTTAACGAGAGCGTTTCGCCGACCACGTCGGCTCACCCGTTCGACAAAGCTATCGCGCTGACGAGCCTGGGCGCGGACAATTTCGCAGGCAATACCAGTCCGGATTACTGGAACATGATCGGGCCCTTTGGCGGCATCTCGGCCGCGGTGGCGTTGAACGCGGTGATGCAGCATCCGTCCCGCCTCGGTGAACCGGTGTCGCTGACGATCAACTACGCCAGCGGACTGGGTCAAGGCCCATATACGGTGACGGCGCGTGCCGCCCGTACCAACCGCTCGACCCAACATTGGGTCGTCGAGGTTTTCCAGCCCAATACAGACGGCGTGCAGGAGACGGTGTTGACGGCCAACGCCATCACGGCCCTGCGGCGTGCCACCTGGAGTGGCAACGACATGCCGATGCCGCCAGTGCCTGCGCCGCTGGAGGTACAACGCCAGACCGTCAACGCTTCGATGGAATGGCTCAAGCGGTATGAGCTGCGCACGATTACCGGGAAAATGCCGAAAAAATTCGATGGGGTGGTCCGGCAGGACGCGCCTGATACCGCCAGCCTGACGCAGCTCTGGATGCGTGACGAGCCACCGCGTGGGATTGACTTTTGCTCTTTGGCGGCATTTGCCGACGTGTTTTATCCACGGGTCTACCTGCGCCGTCCCAGCCCGGTGCCCGTTGGTACCGTGTCGATGACGGTGTACTTCCATGCCAGCGCCGCGGACTTGCTGGCCTGCGGCAGTGCCTATGTATTGGGCCAGGCACGCGGCCAGGTTTTCCAGAATGGTTTCTTCGACCAGAGCGCTCAGTTGTGGAGCGAGTCCGGTACGCTGCTGGTCACCAGTCTGCAGATCGTGTATTACAAGGAATAAGCGGAGCAAAGCTGCATGCATACCGAATCCAAAATGCCCAGGGTCGCGCTGGTGGTGGGCGCTGGCGACGCCACCGCGCGACGCCTGGACCCACGAGTTGGACTTACGCCCCTGGATGGAGAAGTTCTGAACTTCGCTGCATCTTTTTAAACAGGAGATGAACATGAAAAAAACCGTAGATTTCTATTTCGACTTCGGCAGCCCTGCCGCCTATCTGGCCTACACGCAGCTGCCAAAGCTGCGTGCCGACACCGGCGCCAAGGTGGTGATGAAGCCGATCCTTCTGGGCGGCGTTTTCCAGGCCACCGGAAACCGGGCGCCGATCAGCGTTCCGCTTAAAGGAAGTTATCTGTTCGTCGACCTGACGCGTTACGCGAAACGCTATGGCGTGCCATTGGTCATGAATCCGTTTTTCCCGATCAACACCATCACGCTGATGCGCGCCGATGTCGGCCTGGGTCTACGCGGCGACAGCCGTCTGGAGGCCTACCGCGCGGCGATGTTCCGCGCCATCTGGATCGACCGGCAAAACCTGAATGACCCGGCCACCGTTGCGGCCGTACTGACGGCTGCGGGTTTCGATGCCGCCGAGATCATGGCGATGGTGGCCGACCCGTCGGTCAAGGACGCGTTGAAAGTTGCCACACAGGCGGCGGTGGACCGGGGCATTTTCGGCGCGCCGACGTTTTTTGTCGGCGAAGAAATGTTTTGGGGTCAGGACCGGCTCGACTTCGTACGCGAAGCCTTTGCCTGAGCCGCGCGTGGCCCGCGCGCAATAATCCCCCCACTTCCCGAATAACCCGAGACAACCCCATGAGCGACATCCTGATCCACAGCGAAGCCGGCGTGACGACCATCACGCTGAACCGTGTCGAGAAGAAGAACTCGATCACCACTGCCATGTACAGCGCCATGGCCGATGCCTTGCTGCAAGCGCAGGAGGATACGGCCGTGCGCGCTGTGGTGATCCAGGGGCATGCCACGGTTTTCAGCGCCGGCAACGACATCGGCGACTTCCTGAACAATCCGCCCGGCGGCGAGGACTCTCCGGTGTTTCGTTTCATGCTTGCCATCAGCAATTTTCCGAAGCCGCTGGTGGCCGCTGTATGCGGACCGGCGGTCGGTATTGGTACCACGCTGCTGTTGCATTGCGACCTGGTATACGCGGGCGACAACGCGGCTTTCTCGATGCCGTTTGTGAATCTGGGCCTGTGCCCCGAGTTGGCGTCCAGCCTGCTGGTGCCGCAGATGCTGGGTTACCACCGTGCCGCGGAAGCCTTGTTGCTGGGTGAGCCCTTCATGGCAGAGGCCGCGCTGGAAGTGGGACTGGTGAACCGAATCGTGCCGCCCACGGAAGCTAACGCAGTGGCCCAGGCGCAGGCGCGCAAGCTGGCCACCAAACCCATAAGCGCACAGGTGGAAACCAAACGCCTGATGAAAAAAGGCCAGGCCAGCCTGGTGGCGCAACAGATAAGCGACGAAGGCGCAAGCTTTGGCCGCATGCTGAGCGAGCCGGCCGCGCGCGAGGCGTTTGGCGCCTTCATGGAAAAGCGCAAACCCGATTTCTCCAAGGTCTGACCGCACTCCTCAACCCGACGCAACCACCATTACTGCGCTCCCAGGCAAGACGCTTTTCATCGCCGGCGCCGCGCCCGCCATTGGCCTGGCCATCGTCAATCGCGCGACGGCGGACGGCCATGCGTCGTGGATTGAGTATCCGGTTCAGACTGCCGGACCGCTTTTTACTAAATTATCTGAATTTGGTAAAATTAAACCAAAGCAAGATAATTTGATTAAAATATGTCGACACATTCCTTGTTTTCGCGCGCTGCATTGGCAAAAACCTATCTGCAGCGTCTGGTCGACCGGCCTGACCGGGCTTTGAGCCTGTTCGGACCACGCCAGATTGGCAAAACGACATTTTTGACGGGAGACCTTGCGCGCGAAGCCAAGGCGGAGCACTTGCTTCCCATCTATGTCGATCTGATGGCGGCGCAACATCCGCTGGAGGCCATCAACGGTGCGTTGAGAGACCAGCTCTTTGGGCTCAAGGCCCGAAAACTGCGTCAGAACGTCAAGAGCGTTTCTGCATTGGGTGTCGGACTTGCGATGGAAACACCGCCCGAGCTTCCACGCAGCGCGGATGTCGGGCAGCAGTTGCAGCACCTGTTCGCGGACCTGCTTCGGCAGCCCGGCGTTGCTTGCGTTCTGCTCATGCTCGACGAGGTTCAAGAAGTGGCCAGAGCTGGCGTCCAGGGTGACCAGGCCATGCGCGCGGTACGCGCGCTTTTCAATCAATACAAGGTGAGCGCAAAGCTTTTATTGCTAATGACGGGGTCATCCCAGGAAGGGTTGACGCGGCTGTTTGCCTCTCCTTCCCAGGCCAGTTTTGGCTTGGCGGACCGCGAAGACTTCCCGCCGCTAGGGCTGGACTATGTGCGCTTTGTGGCCGACCGTGCCAACGCTGGCCGCAACACCAAAAGTCGCCTTCAACCGCAAGCGCTGTTTTCCATCTTTAGCAAGCAGCTCGGCAACCGACCGGCCGACCTGGAGGCCTTCGTCGGCCATCTCGGCACCTACAACCTGACGGAACCGGAGTTGGCGGTCGATGATTTCCTGACCAGGCGTTATCCGCCGCAAGACATCGCGCAGCGCTTCAATGCATTCACACCGGTACAGCGGTTTTTGCTGCGAGAAATTGCCAATGGTGCGCAGCAGTTCACAGGGCGCGCAATGCTGGACAAGCTGGAGCATGAATTGGGCGTTGGCATCACCGGCGCGGCGGTGCGCAAGGCGCTTCTGAGTCTGCCTGCGAATACCGTGGCCAACCCCAACCGGGGCCGTTACGTGATTGAAGACAAATTGCTGGAGCGGTGGTTGCAGGCGCAGCAGAAGGCCTGAACTGGAGTCTTTTCAGTAGCGTGTTGTCAACTCCGTGAGCCAGTCGGGTGAGTGTTCAACTGCCCAGGTCTCAATCCCTTTGTCCGCGCCGGTAAGGATGGCAAGAGCCAGTGCGATAACGACCAGTCCCATCATGGACTTGCCGTATTTGCCGATATTCATGAGGCGGCCGCGGACACGTTGCATCGTGCCGCGGGAAAGAAATCCGAGCGCCAGCAGCGGTGTTCCGGCACCAAGACCGAACAATGCCATCAACAGCGCGATCTGCGGCAAATGACTGCCCTGGCTGGCCAGTGCGATGGCCGCGCCCAGGGTCGGTCCTACGCAAGGACTCCAGACAATGCCCAAAACCAGTCCCACCAGAAACTGCCCACGCAGGCCATCGATATGCGTCGCGCCAAGCAGTCGGTCTGCCGCTGCGCTGAGGCCCGACGTTGCGCTAGCGAAACGCGCCTGCAAAGGGGCTGATAACAGCACGGTTCCGAACATGACCAGCACCACCGCGCCGACGTTTCGCAAAGCCGCCTGGTCGACTCCGAGGGCCGGGCCGCTGAAGGCGATCAAGGTTCCAATCAGCGTGAACGACAGCATCAAGCCCGATGCCAATGCCAGCGCACCAAATTTATGGTTGCCGGTCGCAGTAGCCAGCAGGATCGGAATCAAGGGCAACACGCAAGGAGACAGCGTCGAAAGAAGGCCCGCCAAAAACCCGAGAGAGTAGGTACCGAAACCGAAATCCATCGGGCTGCTCCTTGCTACCGGATCAAGAGGCTTTCTTCATCAACCCTTCGATACCCGCCTTGGTGGTGTCACCCACGGATCGTCCGACTTCAGTCTTTCCCTTGAACACGATCATGGTGCTTTGCTGGGAAACGCGCAGTGTCTTGAGAATCGGTTTGTCGGCGTCGAAATCCAGCGTAAGCATGGTGTAGTCCTTGAACGGCTCGCTTTTCATCAGGCCTTTCTGGATCGGGTCCTGGGCCTTGCAGGTGGGGCACCAGGTGGCGTGAACGACAACGACGACCGGCTTGCCGGCGGCGGCCAGGGCATCGAAAGTGGCCTGATCGTATTTCTTGACTTCGCCGGCCGAAGCAGCTGTGACGACAAGTGCGAGCAAGCCCGCGAACAGGAGTTTGAATATTTTCATCACATTTCCGATAAGGTTGATTGGACGTTCAGCAAACGGGACCTGGCTGTAAATGCGCTGGCACCTGCAGCGGATGAATTTTCACCTGACCCAGCGTTAGTTCGGAAGCAAGGGCCTTTTGGTTACAGCCCGGTTCAATATTTTTCGCTGCTGTCTGGCCCCTCTCTTGCCTCTC
The DNA here is from genome assembly GCA_025360705.1 of Betaproteobacteria bacterium. Lineage (GTDB taxonomy): Bacteria > Pseudomonadota > Gammaproteobacteria > Burkholderiales > Burkholderiaceae_C > CAISIP01. Next base: position 6,717 of record JANYBQ010000377.1, read on the forward strand.
GATAGTAGGCACAATTGGGCGGATATTTTTTCAGCCATCGTGTAACCAATCGCCCTTATGCAACGAACTACCAAAGAGCGCGAGTTTCGAGACCAGGAGGCGCGGCTTCGAGACCTTTGCCTGCTGGGGCTGGCGGGCGATGCGCGGGCGTACCACGACTTTCTCAAAACGCTGGGACCCCATTTACGCGCCTACTTTCGGAAGCGGCTGTTCCAGTTACCGGATGAAGTCGAGGACCTTGTGCAAGAAACACTGCTGGCAATCCATACCAAGCGCCATACCTATCGCCAGGACCAGCCGTTGACCGCATGGATTCATGCGATAGCACGTTACAAACTGGTCGACATGCTGCGCGCGCGGGTTGGCCGTGAGAACTTGAACGATCCACTCGACGACGAGGCCGGGTTATTCGCCGCCAGCGACACCGACGCCTCCGATGCACGCCGTGACCTGGATGTCCTGCTGCAGGCACTGCCGGACCGGCAACGTTTGCCGATCATGCATATGCGGCTTGAGGGTTTGTCGGTGATCGAGACGGCGCACCGAACCGGGCTCTCCGAGTCCGCCGTAAAAGTGGGCGTTCATCGAGGGCTGAAGGCGCTGGCGGCAAAGATAAGGGGTGACACATGAAAACGGATGAGTTGATAACTCTTTTGGCCTTGGACAGACTGCCCGTTTCCTACCGGTCAGGGCGCGGCAGCATGCTCGCGACGCTGGGGCTGGGGGCCCTCGTGGCGATCACGATGATGTATTTTTCGCTTGGAGTTCGACCGGATATGGACCAGGCTGTGGCGCTGCCCATGTTCTGGGTCAAACTGGCTTTTCCCGGGGCGTTGATGCTTGCCGCGATAGCGGCGCTGTTGCGCTTTGGTTCTCCTGGAGTTCGGCTGGGGAAGCTGAAACTAGCACTTGCGCTGCCCGTGGCCGTTGTATGGGTCATGGCCTTCCTGACACTTGCCAACGCAGCGCCGGAAATTCGACCGATGCTGATTTTTGGCTCCACTTGGGTTAAATGTCCCCTCAGCATCGCGGCACTCGCCGTGCCGATTTGGATAGCTGCGTTTTTGGCGCTGAAGCAGCAGGCGCCGACGCGCTTGCGGGCAACCAGCGCCGCGACAGGGCTGTTTGCCGGGGCCTGCGCTGCCACCGTATACGCGATGCACTGTACTGAGATGGAGGCGCCGTTTCTGGCGATCTGGTACGTGCTTGGAATTCTGATTCCTACCGTCCTGGGGTGGGCCATCGGACCGAAGCTCCTGCGCTGGTAGGTGAGTCGATTCACTTGGTCTTTTGCACCTTGCGATGGACCGCTTGAATCAATAAATTTTGTCGGCTGTGTAACCTTTGGTCGCGGTCAACCGAACTAGTCGATAGGGTTGCCGATCGGTGACCCGTAAACCTACCTTCAGGAGAATCCACTATGAGTAAAAATGCTATGACAGTGCCAACGCTGTCCGCAACGGTCGGTCTGGCGCTTGCATTGCTGGCGATGCCGGGGTATTCGCAAACCAAGCCTGACATGAGCAAAATGCCGCAGGTCGTCCAGGACAACATGATGAAGATGACGCAAAACAAGCTTGAAAAGTGTTTCGGCATCAATGCAGTTGCCAAGAACGATTGCGCCGAAGGAGCCCACTCCTGTGCCGGCCAGGCAACGCAGGCGCGCGACGTGAAGTCGTTCGTGATGTTGCCAGCCGGCGACTGCACTAAGATTCAGGGCGGCAAGATGCAAGCCAGCTGATCTGGATTTCCTGTATGACTGTCTCTGTGGCCCGGCCGCGGGACGCGTCAGCCCGAATTCCGGTGAAAACCGGAATCGGGTTGCGCTTTCGGCACCATCGGGAAGTGATGGAGGCACAACCGGGCGTGGCGTGGTTCGAGGTGCATACCGAGAACTACATGGGCGGGGGCATAGCACCCCAATATCTGGACTCCATCCGTCGCGACTATCCAATCTCGTTGCATGGCGTCGGTCTGTCTCTTGGCAGCGCCGAAGGTCTGGACAACGCACATCTGGCCCGGGTCCGCGATGTAGTCGAGCGCTTCGAACCGGGCCTGGTATCCGAGCATTTATCCTGGAGTGTGAGCGGTGGCGCCTACCTGGCCGACCTGTTGCCACTTCCAATGACCGAAGAAGCGTTGACGATTGTTTGCCGCCATGTCGACCAGGTGCAGAGTTGCCTGAAGCGGCGCATCCTGATCGAGAACCCTTCGACCTATCTTCTCTTTAAGCACTCCACCGTGCCTGAGTGGGAGTTCCTTGCGCAAGTAGTGCAGCGCACCGGTTGCGGCCTATTGTGCGATGTCAACAACATCTACGTCAGCGCCTGCAATCACGGCTGGGACCCGCTGATCTACCTTGCGGCGCTGCCGCCGGGCGCGATTGGCGAAGTCCATCTGGCTGGACACAGCGTTCGCGACCTCGGTCAAGGCAGGACGCTGCGCATCGATGACCATGGCTCGCGGGTCGCGCAGCCGGTATGGGCGCTTTACAACGAGGCGCTCAGGCTCTTTGGGCCCGTTCCAACCTTGATCGAATGGGATACCGACGTGCCTGCCCTTGAAGTCCTGATGGTGGAAGCGGCCACTGCCGATGCGGCTCTCGATGAATACGCCGTGGAGGCCAGCTGTGCCAACGCTGCTTGAGCTTCAGCGTTGCATGGGCCTGCGCCTGTTGCAGGGAATTGACGGGGAAGCCTCGGCTTTTATCGTGAACCAAGGCGTCGCCCCTGAAGATCGGCTTGGAATTTACCGGAACACGTCGATTGGGGTAATGGCGACCGCGCTTCGACTCGTCTTCGTAGCAGTGGGGCATGTGCTTGGTGCGGAATTTTTTGAGGGGGCGACGCGCATGTTTGTCGCCGAAGCACCGCCACGCAGCGCATGGCTGGACCAATATGGCGCGGACTTTCCTGACTTTCTGGCTCAACTCCCACAGGCTGTGTCAGTACCGTATGTGGCGGACCTGGCGCGGCTCGAATGGAGCGTTAACATCGTTCTGCACGCAAGCGACGCCATGCCGCTGGCGATCGCGGATTTGGCTGGCCTGACCGAGGCCGACCTTTCGCAGCTACGGCTGGTTCCTCATCCGACAGTCCAGCTGCTTCGCTGCGACTTCCCTGCCGACGCGATTTGGCACGCCGTGCTGGAGCGCGACGACGACGCGATGGCGGCGGTCGACCTTTCGGATGGTCCTGTATGGCTGCTGGTTCAACGCACCGCGAAAGGTATTGAACTCATGCGTTTGAGCGAACCGCAGTGGAGCGTCGCGACAGCGCTGTTTTTGGGGCAGCCTTTAGGTGCCGTGATGGCCGGCGCATCGGGTCCGGACGCACATGCCGCTTTGGCGACTCTTCTCACGCGCGAATGCTTTATGAATTTCAGTCTGCCTCACGAGGCCATCAAACCCGAACTCCGGAGATCTCACACATGACAACCCCGCCACTATCGATTGCGCCGGAGCGGGTCACCGACACCCTTATCGTGCGGCTTGTCCGGTGGCTCGACTCCATCCCTTACACGCTGCTGGCGCTTCCCTTGCGAATTGGCGTCGCCACCATATTCTGGAACTCCGCGATGGCCAAGCTTGCGAACTGGGACACTGCCGTAGAGCTGTTTCGCGATGAGTACAAAGTGCCTGTTTTACCCCCGGAATTGGCGGCCTATATGGCAGTCTCGATCGAATTGACCGCGCCCGTGCTGTTGATGCTCGGTTTGGCGACGCGGCCCGTGGCCTTGCTGTTGCTGGGCATGACGGCCGTGATTGAAATATTTGTTTATCCCCAGGCGTGGCCGACGCATATCCAGTGGGCTGCCATGCTGCTGGTGCTGCTTTGCCGCGGCGCGGGCAAGTGGTCGCTCGACCATTTGCTTTGGCGACGGTGGCTGCGATAAGCGGGTTCCAATCCGTGCTACAAGCTCGAAGAGTTTCTCCTCCTGAACCGATGACAAGCCCATGCACCTCACCCACGAACATCTGGAAATCCAGAAAACACTCAAGCGCTTTATCGACGCCGAGATCAACCCGCAGGTGGACGAATGGGAGGCCGCCGAAATGTTTCCTGCGCACGAGGTGTTCAAGAAACTGGGCAATCTGGGGCTGCTCGGCCTGACCAAGCCCGAGCAGTACGGCGGGGCCGGACTGGACTATTCGTACGCGGTGGCGATGGCCGAGGGTCTGGGCCATATCGACTGTGGCGGTGTGCCGATGGCGATCGGTGTGCAGACCGATATGTGTACACCTGCGTTGGCGCGTTTTGGCAGCGATGAACTCAAGCGCGAATTTCTGGCGCCGGCCATCGCGGGCGACATGGTGGGCTGCATCGGTGTCAGCGAGCCCGGTGCCGGCAGCGACGTGGCCTCCATCAAGAGCCATGCGCGCAAGGACGGCGACGACTATGTCATCACGGGCCAGAAGATGTGGATCACCAACAGCCTGCAGGCCGACTGGATGTGTATGCTGGTCAACACCAGCGACGGGCCGCAGCACAAGAACAAAAGCCTGGTGATGGTGCCGATGCGCGACGGCGCCAACGGCAAGCTGACCCAGGGCATCGAGGTGGCGAAGAAGATCCGCAAGATCGGCATGCACGCCAGCGACACCGGACTGATTTATTTCGACGAAGTGCGGGTGCCACAACGCAACCGCATCGGCGCGGAAGGGCAGGGCTTCATCTACCAGATGATGCAGTTCCAGGAGGAGCGCTTGTGGGCCGCGGCCAGCTGCCTGCAAAGCCTGTCCAACTGTATCCAGTGGACGGTGGAGTGGGCGCAGCAACGCAAGCTGTTTGGCGCCACGCTGGCCGACCAGCAATGGGTGCAGTTCAAGCTGGCGGAGATGAAAACCGAGGTTGAGAGCCTGCGTGCGTTGACCTACCGCGCCTGCGATTTGTATGTGCAGGGGCAAGACGTTACCGAACTGGCGTCGATGGCCAAACTCAAGGCCGGCCGGCTCAACCGCCTGGTGCCCGACGGTTGCCTGCAGTTCTGGGGCGGTATGGGCTACACGCTGGAGAACAAGGTGGCGCGTATGTACCGCGATGGCCGGCTCGGCTCCATTGGCGGCGGCGCGGATGAAGTCATGTTGCAGATCCTGGCCAAGACCATGGGCATCGCCAAACGGCCTCTCAAACCCGAGCTTTAAGTTCAGGATGTATGGCGGCACTGCTCTGAGGTGTGGCGAAGCCATGCGCAATGTCCCCAACTGCCCTACTCAATCGTCCGACTCATCCGTTCGGAGGATGACGCGCTGTCTTGCCGCTGATAACATTCACTTTGTAAGCGATTGTTGGTTCCGGTCGGTTCCTGGATTGCTTGCGGCAACAAACAAGGAGCTTTTCATGAAAACCACCCTCATGCGACTTGCGCTTGCGGTCGCTGGCGCGGGCCTGCTGACCCTCTATGGCTGTGGAGGCGGTGGCGGTGGCGGCGAAGTCGCTGCTACCACCACCGATGTGCCCATCACAGTGATCGACGGCGCGATTCAGAATGCCAACGTCTGCCTGGACAAAAACAACAACGGTGCTTGCGACCCTGGCGAACCTTCGGGCAAGACCGACGCCACCGGCAAGGTGACTCTCAAGGTGGACAACGCCGACGTCGGCAAATACGTGATCCTGGCGGAAGTGGGTGTCGACGCGAAGGACGCCGACACCGGTGTCGTGCCGGTGGCATACACGCTTAAATCGCCGGCCGACAAGTCGACCGTCGTCAGCCCGCTGACGACCCTGGTGCAGACTACGTTGGAAGGTACCGGTCAAAGCAGTACCGATGCAGAAGCCCTGGTTCGGGCGCAGACCGGCATCAATGTCTCGCTGTTCGACGACTTCACCCAGGGCACCAGCGCGGACAGCAAGACCGCCGGTACGGTCGCTCGCCTGGTGGTGATTACCACGCAGCAGCAGATCACGGCACTGGTCGGTACGGTAGGCACCTCCGCAATCGATGGGTCGAAGATCACCAAGCAGAATCTGGACCGCGCCATCGCCAAACGCATGCTGCAAAACATGCCGGCGCTGCTCACCGCCTTGACCAACCCGGCGGTGGTCGCGGCTATCGCAGCCAATGATCGGAAGACCACAGAAGCGGAGCTTCTGACGCAAGCCAAAGCCCTGGACAGCGGCCTGACAACAGCTTCGATTGCGACCGTAGTAGCGATTGACAACCAGGTCGCAACGCCCCCGGTTATCGCGGCGACACCTCCAAGCGCGGGGTTCACGCTGGCCAGTCTGAGCTTTTTTGATGCGTCCAACTACGTCGTCCGTTTCTTTACCGGCTCGGCAGCCCAGAACACGCTGGATGCCAACAATAACTACCGCTACGTCGAGCGGCGCCAGCGCAGCAACACCGGCAACCTGGCCAAGTGGAACAAGGGCAATGATCCGGCAGGGCAGGCCGACCTGCACTGGAACGGCAGTGCCTGGGTAGGCTGCGCACTCAATTTCGAGAGCACTTCCTCCGCGCGCGATGCGAATGGCAACAGCAGCTACAACTATTGCGACAACGCCGAGACCGGCAAGAGCAACCGTGCCACCTTCGACGTAGCTGGCAAGACCATGGCCGACGTCTATGCCCAGGTGCGCGCCGCAGGTTTCACGACGCTGACGATTGACAATCCGACGGTGCTTGGAAGCGCGACTTTTCCGACCGGCTCGTCGCTGTTCTATTCGAGCGGAACTCCCCTCACCAACGCCATTGGCTACTACCCGGGGAAAAGCGACTTTGCAGGCGTGAGCAATGTGGTGGCGCAATACACCTCGGCGGTCTATTCAGGCGGCATTGCGGCCACGCAGGGTGCCGGCGTGG
>JANYBQ010000404.1 GCA_025360705.1 Betaproteobacteria bacterium
AAGTCGGGCTCTGGATCGGCAGGCCGAACACCTGCAACTGGTTGACCGACACCGAACCCGACGCCGAGTCGTTGGTCAGCCACTTAATGCGCAAGAACATCCAGTCGCTGAAGAACTGCGCGGCCAGCGTGGCCACGGCCAGGTACAACCCCTTGACGCGCAGGCTGGGCAGGCCGAACAGGATGCCGAAGGCGGTGGCGCACAGGCCACCCAGGATCAGCGCCGGGATCAGCGGCATGCCCGGCACACGGACGAAGAAATTGTAGGCACCGTAGGCCCCCACCGCCATGAAGGCGCCCGAGCCCAGCGAAATCTGCCCGCAATAACCCACCAGGATATTCACACCCAGCGCGGCCAGCGTCATGATGAGGAACGGAATCAGGATGGCGCGAAACAGGTAGTCGCTGGCCAGCAGGGGCACCGCTACAAAAGCCACAGCCAGCAGCAGCGCAATCGCGATTCGGTCCTGCACGATCGGGAATATCTGCTGGTCCGCCCGGTAGGTGGTTTTGAACTGGCCGTTTTCGCGGTAAAACAATTAAAGTTGTCTCTGATCTTTTAGCTGCGACACACTACGTTTAACTTTGCTTCGCAAAGTTAGTCTTCGCTGAAAAATAATCGATCGCGTATTTCATACGCGATCGATTATTTTTTCGCCAAACAGACCTTGGGGCCTGACCAGCAGAATGCCCAGAGCCAGCACATAGGCGAACCAGATCTCGATGCCACCGCCCACGTACGGGCCCAGAAAAACCTCCGACAATTTTTCGCCCACCCCGATGATGAGACCGCCAATGATGGCGCCCGGCACCGAGGTGAGCCCGCCCAATATCACTACCGGAAAAGCGCGCAACGCCACCGTGGCGAGCGAGAACTGAACGCCGAGCTTGCTGCCCCAGATCATGCCGGCCACGAGCGCCACGACGCCTGCCACGCACCATACGATGACCCAGATGCGGTTGAGCGCAATGCCGATCGATTGCGCCGCCTGATGGTCGTCGGCCACGGCGCGCAGCGCGCGGCCGGTGCTTGTTTTCTGAAAGAACAGGCTCAGCACCGCGACCAGCGCGGCGGCAATCAATGCCGCGTACAGATCTTCCTTGTTGACCAGAATGCCGCCCTGGAAAACCGAGTCCAGAATAAAGATCGGGTCTTTCGGCATACCGATGTCGATCTTGTAGATGTCGTTGCCGAACAGCGACTGGCCCAGCCCTTCCAGGAAGTAGGCGACGCCTAACGTTGCCATGAGCAGCGTGGCGCCTTCCTGGTTGACCAGGTGGCGGAGCACCAGGCGTTCGATCAGCCAGGCCACCACGAACATGATGGCTCCCGCGATCAGAAAGGCCAGCAGGTCGGAAAGGATCTTGTTGTTCAGGCCGGTCCACAGGGGCAGCCACTCGCTGAACCGGGCCATGGCCAGCGCGGCGAACAGCACCATCGCGCCCTGCGCGAAATTGAACACACCCGAAGCCTTGAAGATCAGCACAAAGCCCAGGGCCACGAGTGAATACAACATGCCGGCCATCAGGCCACCGAGCAGGGTTTCGAGAAAAAAAGCCATAGTGAGTTCAGTCAGGCTGGAGAGCCGTTGTTTTGCCGCCGGGCCGCTCCCAAGGCAAAACGCGTCCCCTTGGGGGGCAGCGCAGTACGCGAAGTGACAAGCGTGGGGGCCATATTCAGTGGGAAGTACCGAGATAGGCGCCGATCACGTCCGGGTTGTTGCGTACTTCCTCGGGTGTGCCGTCGCCGATTTTCTTGCCGTAGTCCAGCACCACGACGCGGTCGGAGATGTCCATCACCACGCCCATGTCGTGTTCGATCAGCACCACGGTGGTGCCGAACTCGTCGTTGATGTCGAGCACGAAACGGCTCATGTCCTGTTTCTCTTCCAGGTTCATGCCGGCCATCGGCTCGTCGAGCAGCAGCACCTGTGGCTCCATCGCCAGCGCGCGGCCCAGGTCTACGCGCTTTTGCAGGCCGTAAGGCAGTTGGCCGACGGCGGTCTTGCGGTACGCCTGGATTTCCAGGAAGTCGATGATGTGTTCCACGAACTCGCGATGCTGGATTTCTTCGCGTTCAGCCGGGCCTATGCGCAGCGCCTGCAGGAACAGGTTGCTCTTGATGCGCAGGTTGCGCCCGGTCATCAGGTTGTCGATCACATTCATGCCCTTGAACAAGGCCAGGTTCTGGAACGTGCGCGCAATGCCCATGGTGGCCACCTGGTGGCTGTCCATGTGGCTGAAAGTCCGCCCTTTGAAACTGATGGTGCCTTGCTGCGGCGTGTAGACACCGTTGATGCAGTTGAGCATCGAACTCTTGCCCGCGCCGTTGGGGCCGATGATGGCGCGTATCTCGTGTTCCCGCACGTCGAACGAAATGCCGGTCAAGGCCTTGACGCCGCCGAACGACAGGCTGATGTTCTTGACGTCGAGAATAACGTCGCCGATGGTCTTGGCATTGGTGCGCGCGGCGCCACCGGCCGGCGCGTCAGGCGGCGCAACACCCGCCGTTACTGGACCGTCGCCTGCGCCACGAGCCACTTCAGCGGCGTTCATGGCGGCTTCGATGGTGCTGGTGCCGCTCATGCCGCCGCCCTCACGGGCGCAAAAGTCTTGGCGTCCGCGATTTTCAACGTCGCGCTGACGCCGCCGGTACGGCCGTCTTCAAACTTTACGGCGGTCTCGATGTACTGCTCCGCCTTGCCGCCATACAAGGCGTCCACCAGCGGCTGGTATTTGTCGGCGATAAAACCGCGGCGCACCTTGTTGGTCCGGGTCAGCTCGCCGTCGTCGGCATCGAGCTCCTTGTGCAGCACCAGGAAGCGGCTGACCTGGCTGCCTGCCAGCAAGGCATCGCGGGAGAGATCGGCGTTGACTTTTTCCACGCACTCCCGGACCAGCTGGTAGACCTCGGGCTTTTGCGCCAGATCGGTGTAGCCCGCGTAGGGCAGGTTGCGCCGCTCGGCCCAGCTACCGACCGCATGCACGTCGATATTGACCATCACGCAGACCTGGGCGCGGCCATCGCCGTAGGCCACCACTTCCTTGATGTAGGGAAAGAATTTGAGCTTGTTTTCCACGTACTTGGGCGCGAACATCGCGCCGTCGTTGGCACCGCCCCGGATGCGGCCCACGTCCTTGACGCGGTCGATGATTTTCAGGTGCCCCCGCGCATCCAGAAACCCGGCGTCGCTGGTGTGGTACCAGCCATCCGCCGTCAGCACTTCCGCCGTAGCCGCGGGGTTTTTGTAATAGCCCTTGAGCAAGCCCGGCGACTTGACCAGAATCTCGCCGTTCTCCGCCACCTTGATCTCCACGCCTTCGATCGGAATGCCCACCGTGTCGGCACGCGCCTGGTTGTCCGGTTGCAGGCACACGAACACCGCGGTTTCGGTGGAGCCATACAACTGCTTGAGGTTGACGCCGATAGAGCGGTAAAAGGTGAACAGGTCGGGGCCTATCGCTTCACCGGCGGTATAGGCCACGCGCACCCGGCTCATGCCAAGGTTGTTGCGCAGCGGTCCGTACACCAGCCAGTTGCCCAGCAGGTACATCAAGCGATCCATGAGGCCCAGCGCTTGCCCATCCATTTTCGCCGGGCCGGCTTTTTGTGCCACCGCGAGAAAGTAATGGAACATCTTGCGCTTGAGCGCTCCCGCGTCTTCCATGCGGATCATCACGCTGGTAAGCAGGGCCTCGAACACCCGTGGCGGCGCAAAGTAATAGGTCGGGCCGACTTCCTTCAGGTCTATGGTCACCGTGGCGGCCGACTCGGGGCAGTTCACCACGTAGCCGCAGGCCAGCCACTGCGCGTAGCTGAAAATGTTCTGCCCTATCCAGGCCGGCGGCATATAGGCCAGAACCTCTTCGGTGTTGGTGAGACGGTCGAAGTCGGCACCCGCCTTGGCGCGGTTCAGCAGGCTGTTGTGGGTGTGCACCACGCCCTTGGGGTTGCCGGTGGTGCCCGATGTAAAAAACATCGCGGCCGCATCGTCCGGCTGGGCGCGTTCGATCTCGGCGCGAAAAAACTCCGGGTGCGCGACGGCAAAGGCCTTGCCTTCGGCCAGCAATTGCTCCAGCGACGCCAGGCCCGGCTCGGCGTATTTGCGCAGCCCGCGCGGGTCGTCGAAATAGATGTGCCCCAGTTGCGGGCAGCGGCCGCGAATTTCCA
>JANYBQ010000432.1 GCA_025360705.1 Betaproteobacteria bacterium
GTTGTCGGTGCCGACCGCGTGTTGTTCGCCACCGAGAATCCAGGTACCGGCAGCGTGACGGATCCGAAAACCGGGCGCGATTACGACGACCTGAAGCCGGTAATCGAAAGCATAACGTTCCTCAGCGACAAGGATCGCGAAAACATTTTCGAATGCAATTGCACGCGGCTGTATACGCATTTCAAGAACTACAGATGAAGACGCCTGGAGCTGACAAGCAGAGCTCGCCCGTCGACATCGCGGGTGTGACGGCGCGGCTCGCGAAGATGGACACCTGTGTAGTGTCGGACGCGCTGGATCGCCTCGACATACGCGGCGTGGCCTTCGGCCTGCGACGGCTGGGAGCGCCAAGCCGGGTGGCGGGTCGGGTTATCACCGTCACGCTCGGCCCCGCCGAAGGGGGCGTAGCCGCGCGCCATCTTTGCACTGCGGCAGTGGACCAGGGTGGACCCGGCGACGTGATCGTTGTGGAACACCACTCGCACCGGCAAGCGGCCGGCTGGGGCGGTATCTTGTCGTTCGCCGCGAAAACCAAAGGTATCGAGGGCGTCATCGTGGACGGCATGTGCCGCGATATCGACGAGGCAATCGAGTTCGGATTTCCGGTGTTCGGCGCTGGCGCGGTGCCGTCCACCGCGCGTGGCCGTGTGATGGAGATCGCCTGTCAGGAGCCGATCGTCGTATGCGGCATCCGCGTGTATCCGGGCGACTGGGTGCTGGCCGATGGCAGCGGCGTGGTTTTCTTTCCGGCATCGCGCGCCGAAGAGGTCGTCGCGACCGCTGAGGGATTGGCCTCGCGCGAGCGGCAAATGCTGCAACGGGTGCGCGACGGCGAAGCGGTCAGCGTCGTGATGAGCCACCAGTACGAAAGCATGTTGAAGGGATGAGCATGACAAACGACGCCGCGGCTCAGTTGAGCCGTATGGATACAACAACGGTGTCCGACGCACTGGACAAGCTGGGCATTTCCGGTCAATGCCTGGGCATCAAGCCGCTGGATCCGAAATTTCGCGTGGCCGGCCCCGCTTTCACCATACGTTATGTGCCATGCGGCACACGCGGCGGCACCGTCGGCGATTACCTCGACGACCTGCCGGCGGGCGTTGTCGTTGCGCTGGACAACCAGCAAAGAATGGATGCCACGGTATGGGGCGATATTCTGACGGTTGTCGCCAGCCGTAAGGGACTGGGCGGTACCGTGATAGACGGCGTATGTCGCGATGCACCGCGCTCTATCGAGCTGAAGTATCCTATTTTCGCGCGCGGCAGCCATATGCGCACCGGCAAGGACCGCGTGGCGGTCGATGCCATGCAGGTCAGCATTTCCATCGGGGGCGTGCGTGTCGACCCGGGCGACTTCATGCTTGGCGATTGGGATGGTGTGATCGTGATTCCCAAGGACCGCATCTCCCAAGTGGCTGAAGTCGCGAGCGGCATTGAAGCGGCGGAGGACCGTATCCGGGCAGCAGTGGAAAAGGGCGAGCGGCTGGACGCGGCCCGCAAGACCCAGGGTTACCACTCCCTGCAAACCAAGGGTGATGCCTAATGGTCGCCGACATTTCTTCGGGACTGCTGGCGAGCGCTCGCCAGCTTGGTAGCGCCACCCTGCACGAGGCCGGCGGCAAGCGCGGTGCGCTGCCCTCGGGCATCAAACCTTTGCGCGACGACTGGCGTATTGCTGCACCCGCGTTTGCCGTGGTTGGCCCCGCGCGCGATAACCTGTGGCTGCATCGCGCCATCTACGCTGCACCGCGTGGATCGGTCCTGCTGCACGGATGCGGTGCCGATGCGGAAGCAGGTTACTGGGGCGGGATCATGGCCAACGCCGCGCGGGAGTGTGGGCTGGCTGGCTTCGTGACCGAAGGGGGCGTGCGCGACGTGGAAGAGTTGCGGTCCCTGGACTGGCCGATTTTCACGCGCAACGTCTGCATAAAGGGCACCACCAAACGCGTCGATGGCGCCGGTTCGCTGGGTGCCTCGGTCCTGATTGGCGATATATTGGTGAACACCGGTGACCTGGTGGTGGCCGACGCCGATGGTGTGGTCGTTGTGGCGCGAGCGGACGTGGAACGGGTCGTTGCGGCGGGCGTTGAGCGCGAACGCGAGGAGCGCGATATCGTTGCCCGTCTCAAGCGCGGAGAACGCACGCTGGACATCTACAAACTACCAGCAGGCGCGTGAAGTAGCCATGGCCCAGATCGTGCTCGGGTTGGGCACCTCCCACACACCGCTTTTCACCCTGGACAGCAGCGAGTGGCAGCATCGTGCCGCCGCCGACTTCGCCAACCCGAAATTGAATTTGTCGGATGGACGTTGGTTGAATTATTTGCGGCTGCTGGAGGAAGTCGGACCGCGGTACGCGGATGCGGCCCGGCCCGAGGAACTGCAACGCAAGTCGGTGCTGTGCGAAGCCGCGCTGGACCGGCTCGCGGACGCACTGGAAGCGGCAAAGCCCGATGTGGTTCTGATCGTTGGTGACGATCAGGGGGAACTGTTCGGTCCGGCCAACCAGCCCGCTTTCGCTATCTGCCATGCCGATGCGCTGGTAACCAGCGACATGTACGGGCACGAGACTTCGCCCGAGTGGATCCGCAAAATGGGGCGGGGCTACCTGATGGACGTCAGGCACACAATTCGCGGCGCTTCGGACTACGCGTTGAAACTCATAGACGGATTGATGAACGAAGGCGTCGACGTCGCCACCGTTGCGCGCATGGAAGAAGATACCAAGGCCGGACTGGGCCATGCCTTCGGATTCATAGTCAAGCGGCTTTTCCGTCAGCGCTCGATCCCTATGGTGCCGCTTCTTCTTAATACCTACTATCCGCCCAACGTGCCCACGGCCGCGCGCTGCCACGACATAGGCATGGCGTTGCGCCGGGTGATAGAGGCGGATGAGAGTCCCACCAGGATCGCGATCATCGCGTCTGGCGGACTCAGCCATTTCGTGGTGGACGCGGAACTCGACCAGCGTGTTATTGGCGCCTTTGGCAATCGTAATTCGAATGTGTTGCGCGGCCTGCCGCGCTGCGCGCTCAACTCGGGGTCTTCCGAAATTCTGAACTGGGTTTTGGCTGCCGGCGCGGTTGACCGCCTTGCCGTGCAATGGAAGGAATATCTACCGCTCTATCGCACGCCGGCCGGCACCGGTGTCGGAGCGGCCTTCGTCATCTGGGGCGATGTGCCGGTCGGAAAAGTCCTTCCCAGCATCGTCGCCTGACGGCGGCACGTAGCGGTCCGAGTTGGTTGAACCAGCAGCATGACCTTCATGCTCACGAGCTTTATATGAACAACGAAACCCTGACATTGAGCCTTGCCCTTTCGGACAACGAGCGCACGCGCCCGTTGACCCAAGGCCGAATCCAGCCGCAAGGGGTCCGTTTGATTCCGACCGTGGTTCACCCTTCCGAAATGTTCTGGAGGCAGCTCAAGTACGGTGATTTCGATGTTTCCGAAATGTCCCTGTCGTCGATGTTCATCGCGACCGCTCGCGGCGACCGGCGCTGGGTTGCACTGCCGATTTACACCTCGCGCATGTTCTTCCACACCAACATTCTGGTGCGCACCGATCGCGGCATCCTCAGGCCCGAAGATCTCCGCGGCAAACGCGTGGGCGTACCCGAATACCAGCAGACCGCGGCCCTGTGGTCACGTGGTATTCTGGAGCATGAGTTCGGTGTATCGGCACGCGAGATCGAATGGTTCATGGAACGCGGCCCCGAGAAAAGCCATGGTGGCGCGACGGGCTTCAAGCCGCCGCAAGGCGTTCGCCTCAATCAAATTGCGCCTGCTACAAACATCGGCGAGATGCTGGTGAAAGGCGAACTTGACGCCACGCTGCTTTACTTGAACAACCGCAATCTGGTCGACCGCAGCACGATCGATATCGACGCGGTCGACACCGTCAAACCCTTGTTTCAGGACAAGAAGGCCGAGACCCGGCGCTATTTCGCAAAGACCGGCATCTACCCGATCAACCACGCGGTGGTCATCAAGCGGGAGCTCTACGAGCGCCATCCCTGGCTTGCATTGAATTTGTTCCATGCATTCGTGGCGGCCAAACAGGACGTCGAACGTGAAACCGCGGAAACGATGAAGTCGTATTTCGAAACCGGACTTATCGATCCAGCGGGGGAAAAGGCGTTGCAGGGCGATCCAAAGGCCTATGGCATGAAGGCGTCGCGCAAAGTTATTGAAACGATCTCCCAGTACGTGCATGAGCAGGGGCTGACCGACCGACGCGTCGGGGTGGAAGAGTTGTTCGCGGAGTCGACGCTGGACATTTGAGGACCCGCGGAAAACCTCAGCCATGGGCGTGCAACAGGACGGCCTTCCGATGCCCGCCCGCTACCACTCGGCGGCCGTCATCATTCTGGGCATTGCGTTGTCGGCGCTCGACGGGACTATCTTCAATCTGGCGCTTCCGGGGATCGCGCGCGATCTACATGCAAGTGCAGCAGATTCCGTTTGGGTCGTCAACGCCTACCAGCTGGCGGCATTGGCCATGCTTCTTCCGCTGGCCGCCCTGGGCGATCGCTTTGGCTACCGGCGGATATATCTATGCGGCATTGCGGTCTTCACCGCCGCTTCAGCAGTCTGCTTCGTCTCGACTTCCCTGCAGATGCTGGCAGCGGCGCGCGGCGTTCAAGGCCTGGGTGCCGCAGGCATCATGGCGGTCAACGGCGCTTTGGTGCGTCTGACTTATCCCAGGCACCTGTTCGGGCGCGGAATCGCATTGAATTCGGCGGTCGTGGCCACCGCCT
>JANYBQ010000444.1 GCA_025360705.1 Betaproteobacteria bacterium
GACGAAGTGCAGCAGCTTGTGCTGATGGACGCCCCGGTTCCCGGCACCACGGCGATCGATCAGATCCGCGCTATGCCACGTGCCTGGCACATCAACTTTCACCACGCCCGCGACGTCGCGGAAATGCTGGTTGCGGGCCGCGAGCACGAGTACCTGCGGTTTTTCTTCAAAAGCAGGTTTGCTAAACCGGACGTCATGTCGGAGGAGGACATGGCGGTCTATATCGCTGCGTATTCCGGGCCGGGTGGCATGCGGGCCGGGTTCGAGGTTTATCGCGCGTGGGGTCAGGATGCCAAGGACAACAAGCCGTATCTAGAACACAAGCTTGCCATGCCGGTTCTCGTCCTGGGCGGCGAAATAAGCGTCAGCGGCCCGCTGCTCGAAGCCATGACACACGAGATCGCGAGCCACGCGGAGTTCAAGCGCATCAGCAATGCCGGCCACTGGCTGTGCGAGGAAAATCCGCTTGAGGTTCAGCGACTGCTGCTTGAGTTCTTCGCTTGCGCAACCGCCGAAACCTGAGGGTTCATTCAGTGCCGCGCCTGTGGAACGCGAGCGATTGGCCGGGCTTAAACGCGGTCCATCCGGTGTCGCGGAAAGCATGATTTTCAATGCGTGATGAGTGATGTGTGATGCAAGATGCAACGCATCAACACCTCGAAAATTCGCGAAAGAATGCAGCATGAGAACAACCATCTCGATCGACGACCATGTGCTGGCGGCGGCACAGCATTTGGCGGAGCTTGAGCACAAGACCGTCGGCGCGGTGCTTTCCGCTCTGGCCCGGCAGGGTCTGGCGCGCGCCAGCTCGCCGCGCTCGCAGCGCAATGGAATTCCCCTGTTGCCTGGCAGGAAGAACAAAGCGCCAACGATCACCCTGGAACTCGTCAACCAGCTCCGGGACGAGCGTCCGTGACCACCTTTTTGCTGGACGTCAACGTGCTGATCGCGCTCGTCGATCCGGCCCATATCCAGCACGACAAGATCCACCAGTGGTTCTCGCAGACCGGAAACCGTAGTTTCGCGACCTGCCCCATCACCGAGAACGGGCTGCTTCGGATCGTAGGTCATCCCCGGTACCCCGACTCTCCCGGCCCCCCGTCAACAGTCGCACCGACGCTGGCCGCCATTCGTGCGCTGCCGGGCCACAAGTTCTGGCCAGACAGCATCAGCATGGGCGATCCGGCCTTCTTCGATACGGCCGCGTTGTCCAGCCACACCCGCATCACCGACAGCTACCTGCTGGCGCTGGCGCGCGCCAACAAGGGCAAGCTCGCAACCATGGACCATAAGCTCGCGGCGGAGGTGGTCGCCGGGGGCAAGTCTGCCCTTAAAGTCATTTGATCGTGTTGGCGAGAACGACTGTTTGCAGGGAGCTATGCGCCGATATCCAACTCTTGAGGACTGCGCCGACATCTTGTCGCGCACATGCATGCGCCGTATCTTGCCTAACATTTCCATGGTGATCACCTCGTTTGCTCCTGCCTAAAAATCAGGCAGAGCTAGTAAAACACCTGGCTCAGTTTTGAGTCGGCACAACCTCTATAGGTGGCTCAGTTTTCGGTCGGCGTCAACACATATGGAGAATGCCAAGGGCGGTGGCCGCATCAAGCTGCATTGAGCCGCATTCTTCCAACACCGCGCAGATCCACGCGTTGTCGCGCCTGCCAAAGATCGTGGTTGTATTGCATGGCCAGCCAGCTTTCAGCCGAGCGCCCCACGGCTTTGCTGAGGCGAAGGGCCATTTCGGGACTGATGCCACTGTTGCCCTTGAGCACACGGTTCAACGTGGAGGCCGCAACCCCTAGTTGGGCGGCCAATTCCCGGCCACTCAGATTATTGGGAACCAGATATACCTCGGAGATGAATTCACCCGGGTGAGGAGGGTTGTGCATGGTCATCAGTGATAGTCCTCGTAGTCCAATACGTGAGCGTTGCCGTCCCGAAAATCGAATGTCAGCCGCCAGTTCCCATTGACCCAGATGGACCAGCGGCCAATAGCCGTGCCCTTCAGGGGGTGCAATCGAAACCCTGGAATGTTCATGTCATCAACCGATCGCGCCGTGTCCAGGGCTGCCAACTGCATACGAAGCCGTTTTGCATGGTGAGCCTGTACGCCGGCGGAACTTCCGGTCTCAAAGAAGCGTTTGAGCCCCTTGTGCCTGAACGATTCAATCATGCTGCAGTTTACCCGAAGTGTTGCGCGTTGCGCAACACTCGCACGCCATCTGATTGGCAAGCCTCAACTGCCCCCATTCCCCCATTCACCAGGGCATAAGGTGCCAATGGGTTCGTTTGCCGGAACCGGCGCCGGCTGTGGGTGACACCCCATTTTTCATGCCATGCTCTTGGAGTAAGCTGCACAGAATTGTGTAACCCACCCTTCAAGGAACCGGCCATGGGCATTTCAGCCAGCGACGTAGTGCCCTTTACCCAGGCGCGTGCCAAGCTTTCAGAACTGGCCGACCAAGCCAAGGCCGGCGCCGAGAAGATCATTACCAAAAACGGTGAGAGCTACGTCGCGCTGATCGACGCCGACCGGCTGGACTACTACCACCGCCTGGACCGCGAGCGCATCCACCTGCTGCTGATAGCCGACGCCACGCGCGGTCTGGCCGACATCACTGCTGGCCGCACCTTCGAGGCTGATGGCGCGATTGCCCGGCTTCAACAACTCCGCACCTCCGCCGCCAAGGTATCGAGCTCTGGCAAGCCCGCCAAGAAGCGTGGCTGACAAGCTGTATCGCGTCGAGTTGACCGCGAGCTTTCTGGAGCGCCTGGACTCCATTGAGGAATTCCTGGTGAAAGCTGACGCTGGCTTTGCGTTCGACAAGCTGCTGGCCGAACTGCGCGCCCCGGTCATACCCAACCTGCACCGATTCCCGCGTATCGGCCGGCGCTACCTGGCCAACGCCCCAGTCCGCCGAAGCGCTGGCCCAGCTCGCCGCGCTGCCGGCCGGCGCACCGAACGCGCTGCGTGAATACCTGCATGGCGACTACCTGATGCTCTGCATAGCCATGGAGACCGACGCCACCGTGTACCTGCTGTCGATCCGGCATCATCGCCAGCTCTCGTTTGACTTTGCTCGGCTTTGGCCGGGTCGCGGATGAAAAGGGAGAAGCGATCAGACATCAAACGGCCAGCTAACGACCTCTAAGCTACCTACCTCACGAATATAATTCGCCCTAGGAGTCATGCAACTTGACTTTTAGTGTGAATCGATTACATTAGAGATGGGCGCTGGTTCCCGGCGTTCACAGTTCTTTAACACTTTGATTCACGACCCCAAGCTGTTGCGATTTCGCAGCAGGAGTTTGGTGCTTGCACCACTTATTGGCCTACGGATTTCCGTAGGCCGCGTGTTCTGAGAACACGCATTGGGTCAACAAACTGTTCGGCAAAGTGCCTGAGTCCTAAACGCCTTAGTGTTTAGCGCCTAGCCTAAGTATTTAGCTGAACAGATCGTTGTTCCTTGAGGCGCATGAGTTCAAAGCGCCGCGCGAGTCTGAATTGCTCGCTCCCTCTCTCGGGCCTTTCCCGGGGCCGTGCCTTTCGCGCATGGGGCAAATTCGCCTCGTTACTGAGAGGAAATCATCGTGAAGAACGAAGAACTGAAGAATGCACTACGGCTGATCACCAAGGTGCAAGCTGACCCGAGAGTAGGAGCAGATCTGGGAGATCAGTTGGTGAAGGCGAAACGCGAACTGGAAGCGGTCTCGCGTTCCGGTAAGTCGGAGAGGCAACGCCTCTGCTTGGCTATCCAGAACGTTGCGACTGTGATGTTGCAAATCGTTGAATCAACGCCAAGGTCGGAGTAATTTAGATTTCACTGTCATGAACAAGAATTACGCTAAGGCATTCCGCATCGTTCGCGCAGCGTTCGGTCTCAAGCAGGCCGAACTGGCGGAGCGCATGCCAATCACTGCGAGTCAGCTCTCGCTGATTGAAGCCGGCAGGCGCCAGCCGAGTTTGAAGGTCTTAGATGCCTTCGCGCATGCAGTGGGAGTGCCGTCCGCACTTCTGAGTCTGCTGGCCTCCACGTCAGACGACGTGAACTCTGCAAGTGAAGAGACTGTCGCCGATCTGGGAAAGACCTTACTGCGCCTGCTCGTCGCAGCCGAAGGGGATCAACAGCGGTCGCTGGAACTCAATGGTGGAGATCGATGACGCCAATACTTTCCGTCAACGACTTTGCAAGACGCGTCGGAGTGCCGCTTGCTAGGCTGCAAGAGATCGCGGACGACCTCGTGTCTCACTACCGGCTAAAAGTGCTGAAGACGGGCGCCAAGGAGCGAAAGCTTTACGTACCTGAGCCTGAATTGAAACGCGTGCTTCGTAGAATCAAAAAAGTAGTCATCGACCCGCTTCCGCTCACCGATGCCGCGCATGGCGGCGTGCGCGGTAAGTCCCCCCGCACCAATGCCGAGCAACATCTCGCAAAGCGCTGCGTCGTGACTGTAGATGTGAAACAGTTCTTCCCGCAGGTTCGGCATTCCGTTGTATATCGGATGTTCCGCAAAGAGTTCGGGTTCGGCCGAGACGTTGCAAAGCTGCTGACGCGCCTGACGACGTACCGCGCCGAACTTCCGCAAGGCTCGCCGACCAGCACAGCGATCGCGAACCTTATGTTGACGATGCCACTTGATGAGCCAATCGCAACAGATGCGCGCCGCCGAAATGTTAGTTACTCGAGGTTCGTAGACGACGCAGCAATGTCGGGTGACAACCCGCGGCCATTGATCAATCAGGTTGCTCGTCAGTTGTCAACGAGAGGACTGCGCATCCACCGGCAGAATATTAAAGAGCCCAAAAAATCCAAACTCCGCATCATGCCGCGCTGTGGCCCCCAGAAGGTCACGGGTCTGAACGTGAATTCGCCCAGTGGCCCCACCGTTCCTCGTGCCGTTCGCGACAAGATTAGGGCGGCGATTAACGGGCTTCCTACACTTGTCGAGGCCGACGCCCAAAAAGCCATTGGCTCCATCAAGGGCCGCATACAACACGTTGCACAGTTCAACCCAGGGTCCGGTGCCAGATTGACGCGCTATTTGAAAAGCAAACTCGACGGGAGCGCGTGATCACGCCCCGTTCGGCACGTGAGTGAACATTCGAACTGCAGCCTCCCGGCTGCCCCGCCTTTACCGCCGCCTAGGCAGCAACGCCGCCACAATCCCCAGCAACGGCAGCCACGCGATCGCCTGGTACACGAAGGCTATGCTCGTGCGGTCCGCCAGCAATCCCAGCACCGCGGCACCTAGCCCGCCCATGCCGAACGCGAAGCCGAAGAACAGTCCCGACACGGTGCCCACCTTGCCGGGCATGAGTTCCTGCGCGTAGACCAGGATCGCCGAGAACGCGGACGACAGGATCAGGCCGATGGCGATGGTGAGCGCCG
This sequence comes from Betaproteobacteria bacterium, assembly GCA_025360705.1. Taxonomy (GTDB): domain Bacteria; phylum Pseudomonadota; class Gammaproteobacteria; order Burkholderiales; family Burkholderiaceae_C; genus CAISIP01. Next base: position 5,397 of record JANYBQ010000444.1, read on the forward strand.
TGGTCCAGAACAGGTTCGCATGCGGCAACAGCAGCGCGAACGGCGCTACGCCCAGGATCGAAACCCAGATCACCGGTTTGCGCCCGATGCGGTCGCCTATCGGCCCACCCAGCAGCGTGCCGATGGCCGAGGCGAACAGGAAGATGAACAGGTGCACCTGCGCACTTTGCACCGAGAGCCCGAACTTCTCTATCAGGTAGAAGGTGTAGAAGCTGCTCAGGCCCGCCACGTAGAAATACTTGGAGAAGATCAGCACCAGCAACACGGCGATCGCCCCCGCCACCACCTTGCGCGGATACGGCGACGCCGCCCCGGCCTTGCGTACGCGCGCGGCTCCGCCCCCTGTGGCCTGTTGCGCTGCATACCAGCGGCTCACCTGCAACAGCAGAGCTATGCCCAGCAATGCCGCCAGGCCGAACCAGGCGATGCTGCGCTGCCCGAAGGGCACGATCACGGCCGCCGCAATCAGCGGCCCGATCGCGCTGCCGGTGTTGCCGCCGACCTGGAACACCGATTGCGCCAGCCCGTGTTGTCCGCCAGACGCCAGGCGCGCGATGCGTGAGGACTCGGGGTGGAAGATGGCCGATCCCATGCCCACGAAGGCCGCAGCCAGCAGCACGGTGGCGAAGTTCGGCGCAAAGGCCAGCAACAGCAGCCCGCACAAAGTAAATGCCATGCCGCAGGGCAGCGAATACGGCGTGGGCCGCTTGTCGGTGTACAGCCCGATCAGCGGCTGCAGCAGCGAGGCGGTGAGCTGGAAGGTCAGCGTGATGAGCCCCACCTGGCCAAAGCTCAGGTGGAAGTCGCCCTTGAGGATCGGGTACATCGCCAGGATCAGCGACTGCATCATGTCGTTGATCATGTGCGAAGTGCTGAGGGCACCGAGCACGCCGAAGGAGGTTTTCGCGCGCGCGGTCGGCGCGGGCGAGAGGGTGGCAGTGGAAGTTGTCATGGTTGTTGGCAATTATGCGATCGGGATGCACGCCTGTCTCGCGCCATGCGGCCAACAAGCTGCGCGAAACGGACCGGCACGTACTGGAGACTGTCAGCTATCCGCGGCTCAGATCAACCGCACGCCGTCGAGCTTGCCCATTCGCTTGTCGAAGGTGGCGGTGAATTCGCACCCCAAAGCGGCGTGCTTGGC
>JANYBQ010000447.1 GCA_025360705.1 Betaproteobacteria bacterium
GTAGTTGCCTACCGACTTGACGACGCGCGCCATCCAGTCCTTGTCCAGGCCCAGCAGCTTGCCCGTATCTTCGTTGCCGCCACCCAGCACACGTTGCACCACCGGGTCGGTGCTGGTGGCCTTCATCTGGTCCACGTTGGCTTGCGTAATGCCGTATTCCTCTGCTTCTATCATGCCGTACAGCACCCATTTGACGATGGCGAACCACTCGTCGTCACCGCGGCGCACCATCGGGCCCAAGGGCTCCTTGGAGATCAGCTCGGGCAGGATCATGTGTTCCTTGGGATCCTTGGCGACCTTGCTTCTGGTCGAAGAAAGGCCGGAAGCATCGGTCGTGTAGGCGATGCAGCGGCCCGTGAAATAGGCGTTCTCGGCCGCTTCGAGTTTTTCAAACACCACGGGCTTGATACCCAGGTTGTTGGCCTTGGAGAAGTCGGTCAGGTTCTTTTCGGTGGTGGTGCCGGACTGCACGCAGACGGTTTGCCCCTTGAGTTGCTTGGCGCTTTTCATCTTGCTCTTGACCGGCACCATGAAGCCCTGACCGTCGTAGTAGTTCACAACCGTATCGTTTAACCCCAGGGAGGCGTCACGTGTCAGCGTAAACGTGGTGTTGCGCGCCAGCACATCGACTTCGCCCGATTGCAGAGCGGTAAAGCGTTGCTGCGCGTTCAATGGAACGTATTTGACTTTTTCGGCATCACTCAAGGTGGCTGCCGCCAACGCCTTGCAAACATCGACGTCCAGGCCGGACCATTTCCCGGAAGAGTCCGCAGCCGCGAAGCCTGCCAGCCCCGTGTTCACACCACAGATTACCTGGCCACGGGCCTTGATCGCGTCCAGCGTCTTGCCAGCGTGCGCCGGAGCCGCTGCAAAAACACTCAGTGTCGCGACCGCCGCGGCTGCGAGTTGTAGCTTGGAAAACTTCATCTAAATTGCTCCAGTTTAAGAAAATAGGTGGTAGGGGTTGTGAGCCGGAGAACGGTCCGAGCCCAATCACCACTGTGGGACTGTAGCGTTTCCGTCGAGCCGATACATCCGGGTTTACTCGGACTGCGTATGCAAAATTCTTATGGTTTCATTGGGTCGAAAATGTGGCGATGTGGCTATGCGGATGCACGCTTCGTGCCAACAGAAAGCGTCGAGCGCTGATGTCACGCTGGCGAACGTGCGCTGGGCTGGTGCCACAAGGCGTTGCATCTGCGGGAACCAGACGCGACGCGGCGCACTGTTCGCTTTAAGCTAGCCATCGTGCCAACTGGCCAATGCGGCAACGATCGGCAGTGACAGATGCAGGTTTCTAACACTGGAACACAACCATGACTTTATCGGCTTCAACGGCGACAAGCGGCGATGCCAAGCGTCCCCACTACAGGTTTTGGCCCAAGCGAGTGCCGCACCGCATTACGCCGCCAGCGACATCGCTGTGGCACAACCTGGCTATCAGTGCATTGCGGTACCCGAACAAAACTGCACTGATGTTTTTTGGTTCCGTCACGACCTACTCGCAATTGCTCACGCAAGCCGAGCGACTGGCCGCCCGTCTGCAGGCGCTGGGGGTCCGGAAAGGCGAGCGGGTAGTGCTTAACATGCAAAACTGCCCGCAGCTCGTGATCGCGCATTGGGCGATCCTGCGCGCCGATGCCGTGGTGGTACCGGTCAATCCGATGAACCGGTGTGAGGAGTTGAAACACTACATCACCGATCCCGACGCCAAGGTCGCGATTACTACCGCCGACCTGGCCGAAGAGCTTGCGCGCGCCAGCAATGCACTGGAGGCCAAAGACCGCCTGTCGCATTTGATCGTGACTCACTTCTCGGACGCTTTCGATGCGCGGGTACAGGGCGATAACGCACCGCCTTCGGCCTGGATGGAATGGCTCACCATGCGCCACCCACCCCCCGACTTGCTGGAGGGTGAGGTACTGGCCTGGGACGATCCGTTACCGCCTGGCCAGGAATTGTCGGCGCCCCTGGCTGGCCCGCAGGACCTGGCTATATTGCCCTACACCAGCGGCACCACCGGCCTGCCAAAGGGTTGTATGCACTCCCATGCGACCATCATGCACCAATGCGCGGCAGCGGCGCTGCTGGGCAATGGCAATGCAGAGAACGTTTCACTTGCCGTAGTGCCGATGTTCCATGCCACCGGAATGATCAGCGTGATGCATAGCTGCATTTATGTCGGCGCTGCCATGGTCATCATGCCGCGTTGGGACCGCGACCTGGCGGGCCGGCTTATCTCGACCTGGTGCGTCACCAACTTTGCCAATATTCCGACCATGGTGATCGACCTGCTGGCAAGCCCGCGTTTCGACCAGTACGATCTGTCGTCTCTGGTGCAAATAGGCGGCGGCGGGGCGGCCATGCCGCAAGCGGTGGCGCAGCGTCTGTTCGATCACTACGGTTTGCGTTATGCCGAAGGTTACGGTTTGACCGAGACCGCCGCACCGTCGCATTTCAACCCGGCCGATGCGACCAAGCAGCAATGTTTGGGCATCCCCTACATGGGCACCGACGCGCGTGTGGTGGACCCGGATACCCTGCAGGAAATGCCGGTTGGCGAGCAGGGAGAAATCATCATTTGCGGCCCGCAAAATTTCCTGGGGTACTGGAAGCGGCCCGAAGCAACCGCGGCAGCATTCATCGATTTTGAAGGAAAGCGCTTTTTCCGCTCCGGTGACTTGGGCCGGGTGGATGGAGACGGCTATTTTTTCATCACCGATCGGCTAAAACGCATGATCAACGCGTCTGGCTACAAAGTGTGGCCGGCCGAAGTGGAAACCTTGATGTTCCGCCATCCGGCGATCCAGGAGGCCTGCGTCATCCCGACCCAGGACAGTTATCGGGGTGAGTCGGTCAAGGCGGTGGTGGTGCTTCGTCCTTCTTTCAGGGATCAGGTGACGGAGCAGGACATCATTAGCTGGTGCCACGAAAATATGGCGGTCTACAAAGCGCCCCGCGTGGTGCAGTTCGTGGACGCCTTGCCTAAAAGCGGTAGCGGCAAAGTGATGTGGCGCTTATTGCAGGAGGCCGAGAATCGATAGCTCTTCAAGCGGACGGGTGTTGGCCGTTCTGGCACCCCGCAAATGCATCTGCTACGTAAAGAGCCTCCCTTCCTACAGACATGACGAGCGCCCGGCGATAGCATTACTGTGCGCTTGTTCCGTAGCCTGCGGTTATTCGCAAAAGGAGCGTTTACATGAAACCAGTCTGGACATATCCTTTGACATGGTGTGTCGTTGTGGCGGCAGCTTTGGTTCTGTCTATCGCTGCGCCACGAGAGTCGGGTGTAATGGGGCGTCTGCCGAACGTGGTTGGGCAAACACTGGACCTGAAGCCCACGGTAGTCAAAAACGGCGGAGTGCGCATTCTGGCGTTGATTACGTTCAATCGCGGACAGCGCAAAGATGCGGAAAGCTGGATAAGCGGGCTCCGCCTTCATCAAGATCAATCTATTGCGTGGGTCCGTATGCCGGTGGTGAACGACCCGGGCGATCCAACGCGTCGCGCGTTGGCAGAAGATCGGCTGTTGGCGCATTACGCAAGCCCGCAGGACCGTTCCAATCTGCTGCCGGTGTTTGTCGATCGCGATACTTTTGTGCAATCGGCCGGGCTGCGTGACACCGATAGCGCTTATGTCCTGGTTATCAATCGCAATGGCGAAATACTTGCACGCGTGGCGGGCGAATTTGATGAAGACAAGGCGCAGGCGCTACGCGAAACGCTGCGTGCAACCGACCTGTGAACGCGTCGGTGGCGCGGGCCCACGCCTTTGCGTGACCCGCTTATCCAATCCGTTCAAAAATTGCCGCGATTCCCTGGCCGCCACCGATACACATCGTAACAAGCGCGTAGCGGCCTTTAATCCGCTCCAACTCGTATAGCGCCTTGACCGTAATCAGCGCTCCGGTAGCGCCAATTGGATGGCCGAGTGAAATGCCGGATCCATTTGGGTTGACTTTTGCCGGATCCAGCCCCAGGTCGCGCGTCACCGCGCAAGCCTGTGCCGCAAAAGCTTCATTGGCCTCTATCACATCCAGATCCCTGACGCTCAAGCCCGCCTTGAGTAAAGCTTTCTGAGTCGCCGGAACGGGGCCTATACCCATGTACTGAGGATCCACGCCGGCGTGTGCATAGGCAACCAGCCTTGCCATCGGCTTGAGTCCCCGCTGCTGCGCGACCGCGCGTTCCATCAGAACAACAGCGGCGGCGGCGTCGTTGATGCCTGAGGAATTGCCTGCAGTGACGCTCCCGTTTTCTTTCTGGAAGGCTGGCTTGAGTTTGGCCAGATCGTCCATCGAACAGTTCGCACGGAAATGTTCGTCGATATCGAACGCCACCTCGCCTTTTCGCGTTTTCAGCGCGATAGGCAAAATCTGGTCCTTGAAGTACCCCGCTTTGGTAGCGCGCTCCGCCCGGTTATGGCTTTCAACCGCCAGCTGGTCCTGGTCCTGCCGCGTGATGCCCCATTTCGCGGCGATGTTTTCCGCTGTAACACCCATATGGATGTTTTGAAATGGATCGTGAAGCGCGCCCATCATCATGTCGATCAGCTTGGTGTCTCCCATGCGAACGCCCCAACGGCTGCCCAGGCTGGCGTACGGCGCACGGCTCATATTTTCGGCGCCTCCACCTATCGCGATATCCGTGTCGCCCAGCATGATCGACTGTGCCGCCGAAACAATAGCCTGCAGCCCCGAGCCGCACAACCGATTGACATTGAAGGCTGGCGTAGCTTGCGAACAACCGCCATTGATCGCTGCTACGCGCGCCAGATACATGTCCTTCGGTTCGGTATTGACGACGTGGCCAAATGCAACGTGACCGACATCCTCGCCCGACACGCTAGCCCGTTTTAGCGACTCGCGCACAACCTGCGCGGCCAGCTCAGTCGGAGCGATGTCCTTGAGAGCGCCTCCAAAAGTGCCAATGGCGGTACGCACGGCACTGACAACAACAACTTCACGGCTCACGGTGACTCCTTGTGAATGGGTAGACAAAACCCGCAGTTTGCAATGAACCGGCGTAACTCGCGAAACGCCGAGTTGCACCCGCACGAACCCATTGATTATCGCGCCGCACGCACGGACAGTCTTCAGGCACTGTTGCCCCACTCATCTCCATCAATCTTGCGCACGGGATTGATTTACCATCGCCCGCAAGAGTTCTGGCCCCCGATTCAGAAATCCGGCAATGTCGAAAAATGCATAACCCAGCACGTCACGGGGTGCCCGTAAGCGCTTCAGTTTTCACTGCGGCCGTGCACCAACTGCTGCACGATGTCGCAAAGTTCTTCCACGTCGTTGGGCTTGTGAATAAGCGCGCCAGCCCCTTCGGCAAACGCCTGTTGTTCGATCTCGGCGGTGACATAACCCGAAGCCAGTGCCACGGGAAGATCGGGACGCACCACACGCGCCTCACGCAGCAGATCGATTCCGCAAAAGCCGGGCATGTTGTAGTCCGTCACCAGCAGATCGAAATCATTCGGACGTTCGCGTAACGCCAGTGAAGCCAGGTGCGGATCGGTAAACGAACTTACCCTGAATCCTTTTCGCGTCAATACGCGGGCCACCAAAAATACCAGTGCCTCGTCGTCGTCTACGTACATCACATGTTTTCCCAGGCCCTGGACGGTACTGGGAATAATTGCCTCGGGTTGCGCCGCGATGATTGGGGCTTGGACCGGCGGAAAGTGCAGGGTAAAGATGCTGCCCTTACCCGGCGTGCTTTGCACCCCGACCGAACCCTGGTGCGTACGCATGATGCCGTGTACCACCGCCAGACCCAGACCGGTTCCCTGGCCGACCGGTTTGGTGGTGAAAAACGGTTCGAAAATCCGTTCCATTGTTTCGGGGTCGATACCCGTGCCAGTGTCGCGCACCGCCAGCGTGACGTGGTGACCGCGTGAAATGCCGCGCCGTTCTTCCTTGAGCGATTGCGAGTAGGTGCTGCCGAGCTTGACGCTGATCGTGCCCTTTGCCGAGCCGATAGCGTGCATCGCGTTGGTGCACAAATTCAGCAACGCCTGTTCAACCTGGGTCGCGTCGGCCATTACAGCGGGTACATGCTGCTCGATATGCAGATGCAGGTCTATCAATGGCGGCAACGTGACCTTGAGCAGGCGCGTCGTTTCGTGCACCACTTCCGCCAATTGGATTGCGCTGCGTTTGGGTGTTTCGTTGCGGCTGAAGGTAAGAATCTGGCGTATCAGGTCGCGCGCGCGTCGCCCGGCCTTTTCGATCTCCAGCAGGCTTGTGATGGCGGGTGAATCTTCACCCGCGTCCTGTTTGGCCAACGCGACATTACCCAAAATGGCACCCAGGATATTGTTGAAGTCGTGCGCGATGCCGCCGGCCATGGTTCCGACCGCCTGCATTTTCTGCGATTCGCGCAACTGGGCCTCCAGCACGTTGCGTTGGGTCTCGATCTTTTTTCGGGCGGTCAGGTCGCGCGCGAAGACCGTGATGATGTCGCCTTCAAGCCGGTGTTCGAACGACACGCTGACCTCGACCGCCAATGCTTTGCCGCCGCTGGTGCGGCCCTCCATCTCACCCAGCTGGGCATGGGTCGAGAGCTGGTTATAGGCCAGGGTCTGGACCGCGTCGGGTAAAAAGCGCTCCAGCGGGCTACCCAGTGCTTGTGCCGAGGGGCACTGGAACAGAGCCGCGGCCGCAGGATTGAAAATCGTGATGTTGCGGCTCGCGTCTACACAAATGATGGCATCCAGCGAGGAATTGATGATGGCTGCGAGGCGGTTTTCGCTCAGGTGCAGTTCTTCGTTGCGCCGACGCAGCGCGGCCGCGCTTTCCTGAAGCGCGCGGCGCTCCGCCAGCAGGGGCCCCTGGTCGATGATGGCGCAGATGAAATGGGCCAGCTCGTCCTGTGGATTGTCGATGCGCGCGATGTGCAGGTCGCCGGCGAAAGTGCCGGCGGAACCGGCATGGAACATGACTTCGCTCGATTCGCTGGTTCCGGTCTCCTTGGCGGACGAAAACGACTGTACTACTTTGTCGGAATGTTCCGCGCTGACCAGAGGCAGCAAAAAATTCAGTGGCGCATCGTTTTCCAGCGGCCTGAATAAACGCAGTGCCATGGCGTTGCTCTCAAGCACCATGCCGTGTTCGTCCACCACCATCAGGGCCAGCGGCACGCTGGAAAACAAGGTCAGGAACCGTTCCGAAGCCCCTTCGGCGGCGCGCTGGCTAAAACGCAGAGCCTTGTTCTGGATCTCAAGCTCGGCCTGATACTTGCGCAGGTCTTCGATCATCTGCGGCAAGCCGTAGCCTTGCTCGACCACCTCGACCAAGCTGATGTCGTTTTGCACCGGCGCGGAGATATTGCGAAACAACTGGCCCGACCTCCTGCGTTGGGACACCTTTGCCATGGTGAGGCGCCAACTTTTCGCGTTGCCCGCCCTTACTTCTTGAGTTTTCCGCGCACCGGCACAACGGTTGTCACGGTCGGGCGCACGGCATCGGGAGAAACCGGTTTGGGCGGCGACGAGTCCTTCTTGGGCTTCTTGCTTTCCTTACTGCTTTTTTGCTGTCCTTTGGCCATATGGAGCTCCTTGTGTACCAGGTGATGAAATTATGTGCGCGCGACGGATTATTTACGAACCACCGCATCGCCCGGATCGTAATCGGCGGCCTTGAGCGGGCTGTGCGCGGTGATATAGGCTCGCAGCAGGTCCGCATCGACATAACCGGTGTCAACGAAGCTCTTGTGACCGGTCAATTTCGGATAACCATCGCCGCCCGTGGCCATGAAATTGTTGATCACCATGCGGTAGGTTTTGCCGGGATCGAGCGGCGCTCCGTTAATCGTAGCGCTGGTAACCACGCCGCCCGCGATCACCAGATTGACACCCGCGAATTGCGCGAACGAACCGGCCCCGACACTCATCTTGGCCGCGGCGTTCAGGTAGTCCATTACTTCTTTGCCACTCAAGTCAAGCGTGACGGTGGTATTGCCGAATGGCTGGACTTTCAACACGTCCTTGTAGGTCAGTTTGCCGGCTACAAAAGAATCGCGCACGCCGCCTGCGTTGACCACTGCAAAGTCAGCCTTGGTACGCTCCATCAAGGCGCGGCCAATCAGTACCGCCAGCGACGCGGGTTTGGCGCGCACAACCGCCCGGTCACCTTCAAGCCGCCCGTCCGTGGAGCCGATTTCAACCAGCAGTTTTTGTTGGCCGAATTCCTGGTAAGGCGTCAGCATCGTGAGCATCTCCTGGTTTTCCGCGATTTGGCTGGTGTAAGGCACCAGGCTGGTCTTTCCATCCGCCGCCTTGACGGACTTCATCAGATTTATGGGAATCAGCGCGTACTTCACTAGTTTGAACTCGCCGTTGCGATACTGGAAGTCGGCTCGGCCAACGTATTTGCCCCACTCGTGGGCCTGCACGATCCAGGCGCCGTTCTGGCGGTCGGGTTTGCAGTCGGTGCCGGGAACATATTCGCGGTCCAGCACGTTTTCGGCTTTCATGCAGGCGGGATTCTGGGTGTGGCCGCCGACTACAAGGTCAATGCCATTCACCGCTCTCGCCAACTCGACATCGCCAGGCGCCTGGGTTCCGTGATTGCCATTTTCATAATGCCCCATATGTGTCGCCGCGATCACGACGTCGGCCCTGGCGCGCAACTCCGGCACCACTTTGGCCGCCTCGGTAATCGGGCTGTGGAACTCGATATCCTGGAGGCTGTCCGGGCTCGACATCTTGGCCGTGTCTTCCGTAGTCAATCCCATCACGCCGACACGCAGGCCGCCCAGCACGAACACCTTGTAAGCCGGAAACATGCGTTGGCCACGCTCAAAAATGTTGGCCGCCAGCATCGGGAACTGGACCAGGGCACGCTGCATTTTCAGCACGGACTTGGGCTTGTCGAATTCATGGTTGCCGACGGCCATGGCGTCGTAGCCAAGCATGTTCATGCCTTTGAAATCGGGTACCGCATCCTGTAGGTCCGACTCGGGAACGCCGGTGTTCACGTCGCCGCCGTCGAGCAGCAGGCTATAACCACCAGCCTGGGACACTTCCGACCGAATCTGGTCGATCACGGTTTTGCGCGCCGCCATGCCGTATTCACCGTCGCTGTTTTTCCAGAATCGACCATGGTGGTCGTTGGTATGCAGGATCGTGATGTTGTAAATCTTGTCCTTTTCCGGGCCCACCGGCGACGTGGCCGCGCAGCCGAGCAGTGCCAACGTGGCCAAAGCAATAAGGATGGGTCTGGTCGGGTTCATGGGCGGCATTTGTTCCGTATTCGGTTGGGGGGTTGTATAGGGTTGCCCGATTATGGCCGTAGCCGCCTGGGGACTCAATAGCGCGCCGCGTCTGTTGCGGCGACAATCCGTGGCTGTAATTTTCGTCCACCTCAACAACAAACCAAAGCCATGTCCAGTTGCCTGATCCGCCCGGCCACGTTGCGAGACGCCAAAGCCATCGCCGAAATACACGCCAGTGCTGGCGGTGTAACCGGCGGCGACGCCGCAGCCAGGCCGCTCCCGAATGGTGCACCGAGCCTTGATCGGCAACAGGTCTTCTGGCGCGAAGCGATCGAGTTCGGCGAGCCACAATTGCAGGTCGCTTGCGATGCGGAAAAGGTGGTCGGGTTTGTCGGGTTCGACCGCTGCCGGGATAAGGGAACGCGGCCCACCATGGGTGAAATCTGGGCCATCTATGTGGCGCCGTCCCAATGGAATCAAGGTGTCGGCCTGGCCTTGTGGGACGCGGCGCGCGAAGGCCTGATGGAAGAAGGTTGTTCCGAAGTATCTATCTGGGTCGGCCTAGGCAACGAACGCGCGTTACGCTTTCACGAACTGGCCGGCTTCAAACGTGAATTGTCCAGTGCCAGAACGGTACCGGCATTCGGCGCCAGGGTGGAAGAGATCCGGCTCAGGCGCAAAATCGACGGCTTGTAAGCCGTCCGGAAATCAGACCTCGCCGCCAAAACACCTGGTGAGGTTATCGATATATTTCTCGACCAATTTTTCGAACTCGGCCTGCACTACCGGCGCAACGACCATTTTCATCAGGCCCGGCAGCGGGATAGAGAGTTCGCCGTCGATCTTGAGCACGAGATTGGTCGACTTTTTGTTGTCGGTAATCTTCCAGTTACCCGAAACCATGGCATTGCCTTCTCCCTTGACCGGCGTCCAGACCACGGTTCCCCTGGTCTTGTTCGAAACGTATCTGGACGCGTAGATGGTTTGCAGATTGATTTGGGCGACACCGATCTTCTGCATTTCCCAGCGATAGACTCCGTCCCCCAAATCGACCAGTTTGTCGACTTTTGGAAAGTGGCTGGCCGATTTGGGCACATCCGCCAGCAGCGCAAAAACTTCGCTTGCCGGTGCCTTGACGTCAAACTCATAACCAAGATCGATGGATACGTTGATGGTCATGAGGCAGTCCTGCAATGTTGATATCTGAAAGCGCGGTTCAGATCGATCCTATCGTATCGGAAGGCTGGCGCATCCGATTGGCGACGCCGTTGCCGAGCCATCATCCGCATGATCCGCGACCTGGCTTCACGCGCACGACGCATAATTTCGAACTTGCCACCGCCAGGGATTCGAGATGCCACCGTCCACCGACTATTCAAACGGCGTTGCCTACGCGGGCGGCCACTACGTGCCGATCTCCGAGGCCGCAATTCCGATCACGGATTGGGGCTTCCTTCGCTCCGACGCCACCTATGACGTTGTGACGGTCTGGGAGGGTGCGTATTTCCGGCTCGACGCCCATCTTGAACGCTTCATGCGCAGCTGCAAACGGTGGCGCCTTGATCCCGGATTGGACGCTACGCAAATCACCGATGTATTGTCTCAATGCGTGCGGCTGAGCGGCCTGCGCGCCGCCTATGTGGAAATGGTCTGTACGCGCGGCAAACCGCCATGGGGCTCGCGCGACCCGCGCCTGGCGAAGAACCAGTTCTTCGCGTTTGCGGTTCCGTATGTATGGCTGGCCAACGCACGGCAACGCGAGTCGGGCCTGCACGTGATGGTCAGCGGCGTACAGCGTATTTCTCCGCGGTCGGTAGATCCGACGGCGAAAAACTACCACTGGAACGATCTGACCATGGGGCTGTTCGAGGCGCTCGATGCCGGGGCCGACAGTGTCTTGTTGGTCGACGCCGCGGGCAATGTGATTGAAGGTCCGGGATTCAATGTGTTTTGCGTCACTGGTGGCGCGGTAGTAACGCCCAATGAGGGCATGCTTGAAGGGGTCTCGCGCCGTACCGTCATCGAGATGGCGCGGTCGCTGGGCCTGGAAGTTCAGTTGCGGGCTTTGCCGCCAGACGAATTGCGCGCTGCCGACGAAGTATTCCTGTCAACTTCGGGCGGAGGCGTGTTGCCCGTCACGATGCTGGACCAGCGCGTTATTGGCCACGGCAAACCGGGACCGGTTACCTGTCGGCTGGTCGAGACATATTGGGCCTGGCATGCGGACCCGGCCTACAGCCGGCCAATCGACTATTCGCTTTAGGCTTGCGTGTCACCCGCCAGCGCCAATCCCCCCGCCAGCGTCCAGGCTTGTGAGTAGCCAAGGCGGCGCAGGCTGGCGGCAGCCTTGCCACTGCGCCATACAGCAGCACGCGACCCACCCGCCTACCTTGTTGTTGACGCTTGCGTATCGCACACAAGGCGGAGAGCACGGCGGTTTGTATGGCTTCGGTCGCTCCACTCACAAACAATATTCGGCCATCGCCACTTCCCAACACACGAGCGGCGCGTGCCCGCACCGTGTCCATAATGTCCCTCGCCCGCAGGCCGGCGCAATGCGTGCTGCTGGGGTTGCCGAAAAGAATGCGCATAGCATGCTGCGCACTGGCCGCGGCTGCGGGTAGAGCCGGTGTGGTGGCGTTGGCGTCTAGATAGATTTCGTGTTGCATGCACTACAGCTTAGGGATATAGTAATTACTAACGTACCGTTTATAATGTTTTCATCCTGCACAAACGGAGTTGCTGCGTATGAAGACAAGCACACTGGAGCGCAACGGCGTGTCTACGGAGATGGTGGATTTGATTGGGCGTTTGATCGA
>JANYBQ010000480.1 GCA_025360705.1 Betaproteobacteria bacterium
GGCCAGCCCGTGGCCGCCACCGCCAATGACGATCGCGTCGTAACGCGGCTTGGGCTCGGCGTCACGCCATGCCGGCGCCCAGTCGGACTGCGAAGGCCCGGCTGCCATCAGGTTCCATGCGGAATATTTCGTTCTCGGGGCCATCGGTGTTTTTACAACGGCAGTGGCATTGGTCCGACGGACCATGCTGGTTGGGCGGGACGTCGATTATCACATACAGAACTGTATTTTCTAGATTAGAAATCGCTTTTCGCCCGGCTTCGCATCGGTGTGGGCCAATCGATCCCGGCGGCAGGATCACCAATGGGCTGGTATCTTCTACAAGACGGCGCAGCCACAAAGAGGCACGTATGTCACAAGACACTACTGTATGCCCGCCCTTGCAAGATCCGGGTCATCCCTGGACACTCAGATATCGAACCCGATCAGCGCTTTCATATAAACCGGTTCGAGCCGCCTTCGCTCTTCCATGCTTTCGTGCATGCCCAAGGCGTAATAACCCACCTGATGGAAATACATGATGCGGGCACGCACCAAGGCCTCATCGCCGCGGTAACCGTACATCTGGATCAGGCGGGTCAGCGCCGCGATGCGTTTGCCATCCACCGCGCGTACAACCAGCGCCACCTTGACGTCCTTGCGTGCCCAATCGCGCACCGCCGAGTCGTACGCCGGACTGAACTCACGCTCTTCGATCCACATACTGACCAGCGCGTGAATGCCGCCCGGCCCGGTGGCAATGGCGGTATCGATAGCCCGCAACATCGGACCGGTGTTGGTGGCCTCCCAATGGTCGAGCAGTGCATGCAGCAGATCCGCGCGACTGCGAAAGTGGTGATAGAAACTGCCACGCGTCAGATGCACCTGTTTGGCCAGACGCTCTACCTTGACCTGGTCGATACCGCCCTTGACCAGCGCCTTGCGCGCCACGGCCAGCCAGTCGTCCCGGCCGAAAGCACCCGTCCTGCGCAGGCGTATGCGTGCCGGCGATGGCTCAATTGTTCTGGTCGTGACGGTGCGGCTGCGGCCGGCGCTTTGCGTGCTCATGGACGCTGAATATAGCCGTCCCATTGCTACAAGACAGCACGCGGCATTCCTCAGTAGACCTCGAACAGCCCGGCCGCCCCCATGCCGCCGCCGACACACATGAAGACCACCACATGTTTTACCTTGCGGCGCCGGCCTTCCCGCTGGGCATGCCCGCTCAGCCGGGTGCCGGTCATTCCAAAGGGATGGCCAATCGCAATCGAGCCGCCGTTCACGTTGTAAATCGCGGGGTCGATGCCGAGTGTGTCCCGCAAGCAGCAACCATAGCTAAAGGAATAGCGACATGACCAAGAAGATTCAAGTCCACGTTGACGGATTGGCCGAGATGGGCAATCGCTTTGCCGCCGCGTGGCATCGTGCACAAGCGGGCGCAGCAGTCGATGAGGCGCATGTCACCTTCCTGAGCTTTCAGGCGATGACCGAGACGCTGTCTCCGCGCAGGCTTGAGCTGCTGCGCTATGTGCGCCAGCATGGCGCGGCGAGCATGCGCGGCCTGACCACTTCATTGGGGCGCGACTACAAAAACGTACACCAGGACGTGAGCGCCCTTGAGGCCGGCGGCCTTCTGGTACGCGAGGGCCGGCGGTTGGCCACGCCCTGGAACGAGGTGCAGGCCAGCATCAATCTCGCGCCAGCGTAACAACTGGCTTGCGTGCGTTTACCGCGTCGGCAACAGCGCCCACAGCGGCACCGCCTCCACGCCTTCAAGCAGCGTGTAGCGCTGATCGCCGGGATACACGACGTACAGGGCGTCCAGTTTCAAATCGTCGATGGCAGTACGCATAGCGCGTGTGACCGTGGGTACGTCGGCGCGTTTGAACTCGACACCGATACGCTGCGCGCCCCTGAGCATCAACAGGTCGAGCTCGGCACCCTGGTAGGTGCCCCAGAAGTAGGCCCCGTCAGGCCTGGCCAGGCGCAACACCTGCTCCAGTGCAAAACCTTCCCAGCTCGCACCACAGCGCGGATGGACCAGCAAGTCCGGCAAGTCCTGCACCCCCATCAAAGCGTGCAGCAGCCCGGTATCGCGGAAATAGATCTTGGG
>JANYBQ010000488.1 GCA_025360705.1 Betaproteobacteria bacterium
TGGCGGTGCACGCCCTGCGCAATGCGCTTATTCCGGTGATCACGGTGATCGGACTACAGGTCGGCGTGCTGTTTACCGGCGCCATTCTGACCGAAACCATCTTCTCCTGGCCGGGCGTCGGCAAATGGCTGATCGAGGCTATCAGCCGGCGCGACTATCCGGTCCTGCAAGGCGGTGTGTTGCTGGTTGGCGCCATGGTCATGCTGGTGAGCCTGCTGGTGGACATTACCTACGGCATCATCAACCCGCGTATCAGGCACCAGCGATGAATGAGACTTGCGACGCAAGCACCAGCGGGGAGTTCCGCAATGGCTGATGCAGCCGTCCTGCCCGACAGCGTGGCCGAGCATCCGGCTCCGGCGCAGCCATTGCGCGAGTTCTGGACCTACTTCAGCGCCAACAAAGGCGCGCTGGGCGGCCTCGCCATCGTGCTGCTGGTGCTGCTGGTTGCGCTTTTTGCCCCGCTGCTTGCGCCCCATTCGCCCGTTCTTACCAACGAGGCCGTGTTCCTCAAGCCGCCGTTCTGGCAGACGGGGGGCTCGCTGGCTTATCCGCTCGGCACCGATGCGATCGGCCGCGACATCCTGTCGCGCCTTATCTACGGCGCGCGCCTTTCACTGGTGATCGGCATCGCGGTGGTGGCGATTTCCGTGGCCCTGGGGACCACGCTCGGACTCACGGCGGGTTACTTCCGCGGCATTTACGAGATCGCGGTAATGCGCCTGATGGACATCATCCTGACCTTGCCCAGCCTGCTGCTGGCGATCGTGATCGTGGCCATCCTGGGGCCCGGCATGATGAACGCCATGCTGGCGGTGGCGGTGGTGATCCTGCCGCACTATGTGCGTATCACGCGCGCCGCCGTCATTTCGGAAACCTCCAGGGACTACGTGACCGCCGCGCGCATGAACGGTGCCGGGCATCTGCGCCTGATGTTCAGCGAGGTGTTGCCCAACTGCACGGCGCCGCTGATCGTGCAGGCCTCGCTGGGCATTTCCACCGCCATACTGGACGCGGCTGCATTGGGTTTTCTGGGCCTGGGGGCGCAACCGCCCTCTCCCGAATGGGGCACGATGCTGGCCGACGCGCGCGAATTCGTGTTGCGCGCCTGGTGGGTGGTCACCTTTCCTGGACTGATGATTTTCGTCACCGTGCTGGCATTCAATCTGCTCGGTGACGGCCTGCGCGACGCGTTCGACCCCAAGCTCAAGCGCTGAATCGAAAAGCCGAAGTTCCTCCATGGCCCTGCTCGAAATCGAAAACCTGTCAGTGGACTTTCCATCCAGGGACAGCGTCATGCATGCGGTCGAAGGTGTGAGTCTGTCCTTGGACGCGGGCGACGTATTGGGCATCGTGGGCGAATCGGGCTCGGGCAAAAGCGTCACCATGATGGCGCTGATGGGCCTGGTGGCCTACCCTGGCAGCGTCAAGGCCGACAAACTGCGTTTCGACGGCCACGACCTGCTGGCCTTGTCCCCGCGCGAGCGCAGCCGCCTGACCGGCAAGGACCTGGCGATGATTTTCCAGGATCCCACCACCAGCCTGAACCCGTGTTTCACGGTCGGCTTCCAGTTGGCCGAGACACTCAAGCTGCACATGCGGCTGGACAAAAAGGCGGCGCACAAACGCTCCATCGAATTGCTGGAGCAGGTCGGCATACCGGCGCCCGAAAGTCGCCTGAAGGCCTATCCGCACCAGATGTCGGGCGGCATGAACCAGCGCGTCATGATTGCGATGGCGATTGCCTGCAACCCCAAGCTGTTGATCGCCGACGAACCCACCACCGCGCTGGACGTCACCATCCAGGCGCAGATCCTGGACCTGCTGCGCTCGCTGCAAAAGGACCGGGGCATGGCGTTGGTGCTGATCACGCACAACATGGGCGTGGTGTCGCAGATGGCGCAACGTATAGCCGTCATGTACGCGGGGCAGATCATGGAAGAGCGCCCGGCCAATGCCTTGTTCGCAACGCCCCGTCATCCTTACACCGAGGCCCTGATGGCCGCCATGCCCGAGCGCAGTGACGGCCGCTCCCGCCTGGCCACGATTCCCGGCATGGTGCCGGGTCTGTATGACCGCCCGCGCGGTTGTCTGTTTTCGCCGCGTTGCAGTTACGTGCAGGACAGTTGCCGTAGCCAGCGTCCGCTGCTGGAGGCGGTGGGGTCGGACGGCAAGGCGCGCTGCCTGTATCCGCTCACGCATGCCGCGGCAATGGAGGCAACGGCATGAATGGCCAACAGAGTTCCTTGAATGGCGGAACTTCGCTTAAGCCCGTCGTTGCAGCCAAGGACCTGCGCCAGGTCTACAAGATCGGCAACGGCTTTTTCCGCGAGCCCGGGCGGCTGCAGGCCGTAGGCGGCGTTTCGTTTACCGTCATGCCGGGCAAGACCCTGGCGGTCGTGGGCGAGTCGGGCTGCGGCAAGTCCACGCTGGCGCGTATGGTGTCGCTGATCGAGACACCGACCGCCGGTGAACTGCGCCTGGCCGGTACCGACGTGGTGGCCGCCTCGCAAGCGGAACGAAAAGCTTTGCGCCGTTCGGTGCAACTGGTGTTCCAGAACCCGTATGGCTCGCTCAATCCGCGCAAGAAAATCGGCGCCATTCTGGAAGCGCCGCTGGAGATCAACACCGAGCTGGACCCCGGCCAGCGCATGGACAAGGCACGCGGCATGCTGGCGCTGGTGGGTCTGCGGCCGGAACATTACGAGCGCTACCCGCATATGTTCTCGGGTGGCCAGCGCCAGCGTATCGCGATCGCGCGTGCGCTGATGCTCAACCCCGCGCTGCTGGTGGCCGACGAGCCGGTGTCCGCGCTGGACGTATCGATCCAGGCCCAGGTGCTGAACCTGCTGGCCGACCTGCAGCAGGAACTGGGGCTGGCCTACCTGTTTATATCGCACGACCTCGGCGTGGTGCGCTACATCGCCCACGACGTGCTCGTGATGTACCTCGGCCACACGGTCGAACACGGCGAAAAGGAAACGATTTTTTCCCGGCCGCTGCATCCTTACACCCAGGCCTTGCTGGCTTCCACACCGGGTATAGTCGGCAGCGGCGCCGGTTTGCCGCGTACACCCCTGAAGGGTGAACTTCCTTCCCCTTTGAACCCTCCAAGCGGCTGCGTGTTTTCGACCCGCTGCCCGCATGCCATCGAGCGCTGCCGCGTCGAGCGCCCACTGTTACGTGCCCTGGATGCGCGCCAGGTGGCATGCCATCTGGCGGAACAATTTACCCAACCCGCTGCCTTGCAGCATTAACCGCTAGAGGAGTCCACAAGATGATTCAAACCAAACCCAAGGCCAGCCGAAAGCTGCCGGCCAAACGTGCGCTGCTGTGTGCGCTTGCCTTGCCGGCTTTGATGGCACTGGTGCCGGCATCGGCCAAAACCCTGGTGTACTGCTCCGAAGGCAGCCCGGAAGACTTTTCTCCCAGCCTCAACACCACCGGTACGTCCTTCGACGCCACCAGCCAGATCTATAGCAACATCGTCGATTTCGAACGCGGCGGCACCAAGGTCGTGCCCGGTCTGGCCGAGCGCTGGACCATTTCGCCCGATGGCCTGGTCTACACCTTCTTCCTGCGCAAGGGCGTCAAGTGGCATAGCAATGCCCTATTCAAACCCTCGCGCGACATGAACGCGGACGACATCGTGTTTGCGATCAACCGGCAGTGGAAGGAAGACTCGCCCTACTTCAAGGTCACCAGTTCCAACCACTCTTACTTCAACGACATGGGCATGCCCAAGCTGCTCAAGTCGGTCGACAAGGTGGATGATCTAACCGTCAAAATCACGCTCAACAAACCCGAGGCGCCCTTCCTGTCCGACCTGGCGATGCAATACGCGGGCATCCAATCGCAGGAATACGCGGTGGCGATGCTCAAGGCCGGCACGCCCGAGAAGATTGACCATGAGCCGATCGGCACCGGCCCGTTCCAGCTAGTGCAGTACCAGAAGGACGCGCTGATCCGCTATAAGGCCTTCCCGCAGTACTACGGCGGTAAGGCCAAGATCGACAACCTGGTGTTCGCGATTACGCCGGACGCCTCGGTGCGCTGGGCCAAACTGCAAAAGGGCGAATGCCACGTGATGCCGTATCCCAACCCGGCCGACGTGGCCGCCATGAAGGCGGACCCCAAGTTCACGGTGCTGGAGCAACCGGGCTTGAATGTCGGGTACCTGGCCTACAACACCACCAAGAAGCCGTTTGACGATGTGCGCGTGCGCAAAGCCATCAACATGGCGATCAACAAGAAAGCCATCGTCGACGCGGTCTACCTCGGCAGCGGCATCCCGGCCATCAACCCGTTGCCGCCAACCATCTGGTCCTATAACAAGAGCATCAAGGACGATGCATACGATCCTGACGCCGCCAAGAAGATGCTGGCCGCGGCCGGTTATCCGAACGGCTTCGAAACCGACCTGTGGGCGATGCCGGTACAACGGCCTTACAACCCGAACGCCAAACGCATCGCGGAACTGATGCAGGCCGACCTGGCCAAGGTCGGCGTCAAGGCCGAGATCAAGAGCTTCGAGTGGGGCGAGTACCGCAAACGCATGCAGAACGGCGAACACCAGATGGGCATGCTGGGCTGGACCGGCGACAACGGCGACCCGGACAACTTCCTGGCGG
>JANYBQ010000491.1 GCA_025360705.1 Betaproteobacteria bacterium
ATGCGGCGTTACTGGGTGCCCATCCTGGGCTCGGCCGAGATCGCCGAGCCTGACGGCGCGCAGGTGCGGGTGCAGATCATGGGCGAGAAGCTGCTGGCGTTTCGCGACACCGAAGGCAAGCCGGGCCTGATCGACGAGTTCTGCGCCCATCGGGGCGTGTCGCTGTTTTTCGGCCGCAATGAAGAATGCGGCATCCGCTGCGCCTACCACGGCCTGAAGTTCGACCGTGAAGGCACCTGCGTGGATGTACCGAGTGCACCGCAAATAGCCGACCGCATGCGTATCAAGGCCTACCCCTGCATAGAACGCGGGGGCATCGTGTGGGCCTACATGGGCCCGGCGGACAAACGGCCGGCGCCGCCGGAACTGGAGTGGTGCACGCTGCCCGACAGCCATATCTTCGCTACGCGGCGGCTCCAGCAATGCAACTATCTGCAGGCGATGGAAGGCGGCATCGACACCGCCCATGTGTCCTATGTACACCGCTACCAGGTCGATATCGACCCGATGCACCAGGGCGTCAAGGCCCTTGACTACATCAAGGCCGACGGCAACGTGATCTTCGACATCGAGCAGAACCGGTTCGGTCTCACGCTGTATGGCCGGCGCAATGGCGAGGCCGACAGTTATTACTGGCGCATTACGCAATGGATTTTTCCGTGGTTCACGCTGATTCCGCCGTTTGGCGACCACGCATTGGGAGGCCACGTCTGGGTGCCCGTGGATGACGAGAACTGCTGGGCCTGGAGCATCAACTTCCATCCCGACAAACCCTTGAGCGCGCACGAGCGCGAACTGATGCGGGCGGGGCACGGAATCCACGTCTTGTACGAAACGGGAGTGAGCCCCGTATCGTGGCGACCCAAGGCGAACAAGGACAACGACTACCTGATGGACCGCAAGGCACAGAAAGAAAAACGCGCTTACAGCGGCGTGTTCGGCATTTCGGAACAGGATGCGTCGCTGCAGGAGAGCATGGGCGCCATCCAGGACCGTACGCGTGAGTTGCTGCTGCCCACCGACAAGGCCATCGTGATGGCCCGACGGATGCTGCAGGAGGCTGCCCAGGGGCTGGACACCGGCCAGCACCCACCGGCGCTCGATGCGGCCACGCAACGGGTCCGCGCCGCCGGCGTGTTGTTGCCCAAGGCCCAAGATCCCAAACTCTGGGCCAGGGACAAGATCGAACAGGTCAAGGGCAAACCGGTGTATTCGCTGTAACCGCGTCACCCGATAAGCGTGGCGTCAACCATGAAAGATGTCGTTGTCAACACGCAAGTCCTGATCGTCGGCGCGGGACCGGTGGGTCTGACACTGGCCATGGACCTGGCAAAACGTGGCGTGCAGGTAGTCATCGCGGAGACCCGTTATCGCGGTGAGCCACCGAGTGTGAAATGCAACCATGTGGCCGCGCGTTCCATGGAAATTCTGCGCCGCCTGGGCGTGGCCGCACAGGTACGCGAGAGCGGCCTGCCGCCCGATTACCCGCATGATGTAGCCTACCGCACCGCGTTTACCGGTATCGAGTTGTCGCGCATCCCGATCCCGTGCCGGCGCGACCGCTACACCAGCACGGCCGGGCCGGACACCGGCTGGCCGACCGCCGAACCGCCACACCGCATCAACCAGATCTATCTGGAGCCGATCCTGTTCGAACACGCGGCGGCCATGCCGGGCGTGCGCATCCTTAACCGCACCTCCATCGACGATTTCGCCCAGGACGAAAACAGCGTCCGCGCCACCGGCCATAACCTCGACACCACCGAGCCGGTGAACATCCGCTGCGATTACATGGCGGGCTGCGATGGGGGCCGCTCCGGCACACGCAAAAAGATCGGCGCGACCTTGCACGGCACCGACGTGGTAGGCCGTGTGCAGTCGACCTACCTGCGCGCGCCCGATCTGATCGAGCGCCTGACGGTAGCACCCGCCTGGGCCACTTTTGCACTCAACCCCCGGCGCTGCGGCAATGTGTACGCCATCGACGGGCGCGAAACCTGGCTGGTACACAACTACCTGCGGGAAAGCGAAACGGACTTCGATGCGGTCGACCGCGACTGGGCACTGCGACAAATTCTGGGCGTTGGCGATGACTTCCAGTACGACATCCTCTCCAACGAGGATTGGGTTGGCCGCCGGCTGGTGGCCGACCGGTTCCGCGACCGGCGCGTATTTATCTGCGGGGACGCGGCTCACCTGTGGATTCCGATGGCCGGCTACGGCATGAACGCGGGTATTGCCGACGCGATGAACCTGTCGTGGCAACTTGCCGCGCACCTGGCCGGCTGGGCTCCCGCGCGGATCCTGGACGCCTATGAAATGGAACGCAAACCGATCACCGAGCAGGTGTCGCGTTTCGCGATGAACCACGCGCTGTCGCTGCAAAAGCAGCGCGAGGCGGTGCCCGCCGCAATCGAAGCGCCGGGCGCCCAAGGCGACGCGCTGCGTGCCGCCACGGGACGGGCCCTGTATGACCTGAACGTGCAGCAATACTGCTGCGCGGGTCTGAATTTCGGCTACTACTACGACGCCTCGCCGCTGATTGCCTACGATGGCGCGGCCGCGCCGGCCTACACGATGCGCGACTTCACGCCGTCCACGGTGCCGGGTTGCCGAACACCGCCCGTGTGGCTGGCCGACGGCCGTTCGCTGTACGACGCGATGGGCGACGACCACGCATTGCTGCGCATGGATACGCGCATCGACACCACACTGCTGCAACAAGCCGCTGCCGCACGCGACATGCCATTGCGCGTGGTGGACTTCACGGGGGATGCAGCGCGCGCCGTGTACCACGAAGCGCTGGTTCTCTCCAGGCCGGATCAGCACGTGGCCTGGCGCGGCGAAACGTTGCCTGCCGATGCCGGGCGCCTGCTGGATCGTCTGCGTGGAGCCCTGCCGCAGGATGCATAGTGCCCGAACCCAAGGTCTGGCCCTGGAGCGCTGTATGCACGGCAGAGAGCTCTCGCATGACACGGGCCGGTGCAGCCCGGATGCACGCAGCGCCGCTCAGGATCGCTTGCAGGGAGGTGAACTGGCCGCCTGCTTTAGATATGCAATCAGGTCCGCGCGATCCCTGGCCTCGGGCACACCGTCATAAGTCATGCTGCTGCCGGGAACCAGCTTGAGCGGTTTGGTCAGAAACCGGTCGAGTGTTTTTTCATCCCAGATCAGTTTGGATTCTTTCATCGCTTTCGAATACTCAAATCCGGCAACCGTGCCCGCGTGGCGCCCAACTACGCCGCAATGGCGCGGGCCAACGCGGTCAGTGGCCAGCGCGTGGCACGCCATGCAACGACTGTAGATTTGCTCGCCGCGCGCCGCGTCGGGCGCCGCTCCAGCGGAAACGACACTACCCAGCAACAGCACGGCGGCCAGCCATGGGCCGCCCGGCCTCATACCATGAAGGCGGAAGGGACCGGCGCCTCGCCCAGGGCCTGACGCAAAATTGCCCAATGCATGGCCTCGTCGCCCAGGATGCTCGCGGCGGCCTTGGCGAGATCGCGATTGCCAAACAAGGGGACTGCGCCCAGGTAAGCACTTACGGCGCCCTGCTCCAGCCTGGCGG
>JANYBQ010000513.1 GCA_025360705.1 Betaproteobacteria bacterium
AAATTCCACGAAGAACCGCAGGTGCTGCATTACGGCAGGCCCGGTACGCTGGAAGAACTGAAAACCGGCATGACTTTCACGATCGAACCGATGATCAATGCCGGGCGTAAGGAGATCAAGGAAGGTCCCGAAAAAGACGGCTGGTCGATTGTTACCAAGGACCATTCGCTGTCGGCCCAATGGGAACATACCGTGCTGGTAACGGACGCGGGTTATGAGGTGTTGACCTTGTCGGCCGGTAGTCCCGCTACTCCCGCTTTTGTAATCGGCGCCCAGGTCGGCGCCACCTGACGCGCTTGGCTGGATCGCCGATGCAAAGCCTCCAGCAGTTACGCGAAGATTACCGTTCGAAAAAACGCGCCGTCCAGGCGACGGTCGAGGCCAGCGGGTCGTCCACACGCGGCGTGCGGGTTGCCTTAAGCCGGCTTTCGGCATTGGCCGACGATCTGTTGCAAACCTTGTGGCGACAGGCCGGTCTTGCCGGACCGTTTGCGCTGGTCGCGGTGGGTGGATACGGGCGCGCGGAACTGTTTCCCCATTCAGACGTGGACGTGCTGGTTTTGTTGCCCGACGAACGTGCGCATGAGCACGACAGCGATCTGCGGGCCAGTATTGAAGGATTCATCGGTAGCTGCTGGGACGTTGGGCTGGAAATCGGATCCAGCGTACGCACCTTATCGCAGTGCCTCGCGGAATCCAGGAAAGACGTCACTATCCAGACGTCGGTATTGGAATCGCGGCTGGTCGCGGGCGACCCCCGGCTGTTTGGCCGGCTGCGCGAAGATTTAGGTCTGGCCATCGATCCGGAAGCTTTTTTCGTCGCCAAGACGCTGGAAATGCGCCAACGGCACAACAAGTTCGAGGACACGCCCTACGCGCTGGAGCCCAATTGCAAGGAGTCACCCGGCGGGCTGCGCGATCTACAGGTGATTTTGTGGGTCGCCAAGGCGGCCGGTTTGGGCAGGAACTGGGACGAGCTTGCGCGCGGAGGACTGGCGACTGCATTCGAGGTAAAGCAGATCAAGCGAAATGAGGCCTTGCTGCGGCTGATCCGCTTCCGGCTGCACCTGTTGGCGGACCGGCGCGAAGATCGCCTGGTGTTCGATCTGCAGACCGCCGTGGCGGAATCTTTTGGTTATGGCGTGCCCGAAAGTTCGACGCTAATCCAGATGGCGGTTGTTCGCTCGAGCGAAGTGCTGATGCGCCGTTATTACTGGGCCGCCAAGGCGGTCTCGCAACTCAACCAGATTCTTTTGCTGAATCTGGAGGAGCGCCTGTACCCGTCCGCGCATGAGCCGCAACCAATCAACGAGAACTTCAATGAGAAGGCTGGCATGATCGACGTGGCCAGCGACGACCTGTACCAGCGCAACCCGCACGCGATTCTCGAAACTTTTCTGCTCTACCAGACCACGGTCGGTATCAAGGGGCTGTCCAGCCGCACGCTGCGCGCGCTGTACAACGCGCGCGGCATCATGAACGGAAAATTTCGCCACGACCCGGTCAACCGCGCAACGTTTCGCGCGATCGTCATGCAGCACGATGGCCTGACGCACGCCATGCGCCTGATGAACCAGACCTCGGTGCTGGGCCGTTACCTGTGGGTGTTCCGGCGCATCGTCGGGCAAATGCAGCATGACCTGTTCCACGTATACACGGTGGACCAGCACATCCTGATGGTGCTGCGTAACATGCGACGCTTTTTTATCGTCGAACATGCCCATGAGTACCCTTTCTGTTCGCAGCTCGCCGCCGGTTGGGACAAGCCCTGGCTGCTGTATGTCGCGGCGCTGTTTCACGACATTGCCAAGGGTCGCGGCGGCGATCATTCGCACCTGGGCGCCGCCGAGGTGCGCATTTTCTGCCGGCCACACGGGATAGAGCGCGAAGACAGCAAGATGATCGAGTTTCTGGTGCACGAGCACCTGTCGATGAGCCACACGGCGCAAAAGGCCGACCTGAGCGACCCCGACGTGATTCGGGCCTTTGCAGCCAAGGTCGGAACCGAACGGCGCCTGACCGCGTTGTACCTGTTGACGGTAGCCGATATTCGCGGCACGTCGCCTAAAGTGTGGAACGCCTGGAAAGGCAAGCTGCTGGAAGATCTGTACCGGTTGACCGTGCGTGCGCTGGGCGGCGGCGCGCCCGATCCGGATGCTGAAATCGAGGCACTCAAACGCGAGGCGCTGATCATGATTGCGCTGTATGCGTTGCCGTTCGAGGCGCACAAGGCACTGTGGGACACCCTGGACGTGGGTTACTTCATGCGCCACGATGCGGCCGATATCGCGTGGCACACACGGCATCTGTCGCGACTGGTCGGGTCCGGAAAACCAGTGGTCCGTGCGCGCCGCTCGCCGGTGGGTGAAGGCCTGCAGGTATTGGTCTACACGCGTGACCAGCCGGACCTGTTCGCGCGCATCTGCGGTTACTTCGACCACGGTGGCTTCAGCATCCAGGACGCACGCGTGCACACAGCCCGCAACGGTTATGCGTTGGACACGTTCCAGGTTGTCACCAGCAGCATGCCGGACCAATACCGCGAACTTACCAGCATGGTGGAGAACGGCCTTGGCGCCGCGATTGCCGAGACCGGTCCGCTGCGCTTGCCCGGCAAGGGGCGGGTTTCGCGCCGCGTCAGGAGTTTTCCAATTGCGCCGCGCGTCACATTGCGACCGGATGAGAAGGCGCAGCGCTGGCTGCTCAACATCACGGCCAGCGACCGCGTCGGGCTGCTTTATTCAGTGGCACGCGTACTGGCCCGGCACCACATCAACCTGCAGCTGGCCAAGATCGCGACGCTCGGCGAAAGGGTAGACGATACTTTTTTGATCGATGGTCCGCAGTTGCAGCACAACCGGGCCCAAATCGAAGTGGAGACTGAATTGTTGCAGGCGCTGGCTTGAACGCCAACGGTGTTTCCCGTGCGCGGTTTACGCTTTGAGCTTGTAGCCGGTCTTGAACACCCAGCCAACGCCGGCCAGGCACGCAGCCAAAAAGGCAAGCGTTATGCCCGCGCTGACCAGGACGTTTACGTCGGCCAGACCGTAAAAACTCCAGCGGAATCCGCTGATCAGGTAGACCACCGGATTGAACAGCGCGATCTTCTGCCACACCGGTGGAAGCATGTTGATTGAGTAGAAAGCGCCGCCGAGGAACGTGAGCGGCGTAATCACCAGTAACGGCACCACCTGCAGCTTCTGGAAGTCGTCGGCCCACAGGCCGATGATGAACCCGAACAGGCTGAATGTGATTGCGGTGAGTACAAGAAACAAGGCCATCCAGACCGGATGCGCGATCTCGTAAGGCACGAAAAGCCTTGCCGTCGCCAGGATCAACAGGCCGAGCAACACCGACTTGGTCGTCGCGGCGCCTACATAACCGATCACCACTTCCACGGACGACACCGGCGCGGACAGCAGTTCGTAGATCGTTCCCGACCATTTCGGCATATAGATGCCAAACGCGGCGTTGGAGACACTCTCACTGAGCAGTGACAGCATGATCAGGCCGGGGATGATGAACGCGCCGTAGCTAACGCCGTCGATGGCCCCGATCCGCGAGCCGATGGCCGTGCCGAACACGATGAAGTAGAGCGTTGTGCTGAGCACGGGCGCGGCGATGCTCTGCATCAGCGTACGGAAGGTGCGTGCCATCTCGAAACGGTAAATGGCGCGGATCGCATGGATATTCATGATGGCTCATGGACCAGGTTGACGAAGATTTCCTCCAGCGAGCTCTCGCTTGAATGCAGGTCCTTGAAGTCGATGCCGTGTTCGCCCAGCTCTCGCAGGAGCGGTGTTATGCCGGTTTTCTCGCTCTGGGTGTCGAAGGTGTAGGTTAACGAGCAGCCGTCGGCCGAAAGCTCGAGCGGATAACCGGCCAACGCTTGCGGCACATGCGCCAGAGGGCTCTGCAGCGAAAGCGTGAGCTGCTTCTTGCCGAGCTTGCGCATCAGCGCCGTCTTGTCGTCGACCAGGATGATCCGGCCCTTGCTGATGACGCCGATCCGGTCGGCCATCTGCTCGGCCTCCTCGATGTAGTGCGTGGTGAGAATGATGGTGACGCCGCTTTCGCGCAGGCGCCGCACCATCTGCCACATGTCGCGCCGCAGTTCCACGTCGACGCCGGCGGTTGGCTCGTCAAGAAAAAGGATGCGCGGCTCGTGCGACAGTGCTTTGGCAATCAGCACCCGCCGCTTCATGCCACCCGAGAGCGTCAAAATCTTGCTGTCCTTCTTGTCCCACAGCGACAGCTCGCGCAGCATCCCTTCTACATAGGCCGGATTGGCGGCCTTGCCAAACAGCCCGCGGCTGAAGTTGACCGTGGCCCACACCGTCTCGAAGGAATCGGTGGAGAGCTCCTGTGGCACCAGGCCGATGATCGCGCGCGCGGCGCGGAAGTCGCGCGCGATGTCGTGGCCGTCGACGGTGACCGACCCTTCGCTTGGGGTGACGATGCCGCACACAATGTTGATAAGCGTCGTCTTGCCGGCACCATTGGGTCCGAGCAACGCGAATATCTCGCCGCGACGGATTGCCAGGTCGACGTGGTCAAGCGCCTTGAATCCGCTCGCGTAGGTCTTGCTCAAACCGGAGATGGAAACGATCGCGTCGGCGGCTTTGTTGACTTGGGCGGAGAAGCCGGGTGCATTTGACATGCGTCGCATTATCATGCCGAAGCGAAACACGATCGTTGATCGAACCACTCAATCGCGGTCGGGCGCGCCGAACGGAAATAGGGGGCGATAGGGGCGCGCCTCGTCCACTGCGCGCGTAAAGGAAGGCCGCGCAAGCAGCCGGCGCCGATAAGCATGTACGTTCTCGAATACCTCGCCGATTGGGTGGGTCCAGTCGGCATAGAACAAGGCCGGCGCGGCGGCGCAATCGGCAAGGCTGAAGGCCGCTCCGCAGGCCCATTCCCGCCCCGCCATCTTTTCGTCAAGCCAGCGATAGGCAGTATCCAACATGGCACGCGCCTCGGCGACGCCCTGCGCATCGCGGGCCCTTACCGCGCGGATGCTGTCGAAGACTATCTTCTGCTGCGGCGTCGAGACATAGTTGTCGAAAAAGCCATCCATCATGCGCACGTCGAGCGCGGCGCGCGGCTCCCGCGGTATCAGCTGCACCGGGCCGGGAGGATAGAGAGCAAGATGCTCGATGATGATGTTCGCCTCGACTACCGTGCGGCCATCGTCCACCAGCGCGGGAAAACGCTTCAGCGGCCACAATGCCTCGAGTTCAGCGGTCGCCCGGCTGTCGTCGTGCGCAAGCATCCGGAACTCGAACGGGGTTTGGTTCTCGTAAAGCGCGATCAACGCCTTCTGACAGTAGGAGGAGAAGGGGTGCGCATAAAGCTTCAAGTTCATAGGCACCTGGCGTGTCCTTTGTGGTGCTTTAAATCATTGGCAAGGAAGGCATGGTCGGCTTCCGCGCGACTGCAACTGCTTGACGGCCTCTTGCAGCGCCGTGATCTGCTCCTGCTGCATCAATCATGGGGGCTGGGTAGTTACGTTTCAACATTGATTTCTCCCTTGTGAAAAAAACCAGTTTCTGTTTTTCCGGATACGCGAAAATCAGCCGCAGGCCGGTCATGTGTCAATCGTCCTGCGCGGGATCCAGATCGGGAAACAATACGTCCGTATAACCAAAGCGGCTGAAATCGCGCACCCGCATCGGGTACAAGATGCCGATAAGGTGGTCACATTCATGTTGCACCACCCGTGCGTGAAAGCCCTCCACGGTGCGGTCGATTGGGTCGCCGTACTGGTCGAATCCGGTGTAACGGATGCGCGCAAAACGCGGCACTACGCCACGCAGACCCGGTACCGAAAGACAACCCTCCCAATCCTCCTCTTGAAGCGGAACGCCGTCATTGCCGGGCAGCGGGGTAATAACCGGATTAAGCAGTACCGTATAGGGCACGGGGGGCGCATCCGGGTAACGCGGGTTGGGCTGGTTGGTGCCGAAGATCACTAGTTGAAGGTCCACACCGATCTGCGGTGCGGCCAGTCCGGCACCGTTGGCGGCCAGCATGGTATCGAGCATGTCGGTGATCAGCAGGTGCAACGCGTCGCTGTCGAATTCCGTCACCGGTTGGGCGACGCGCAGTAAACGCGGGTCGCCCATCTTGAGAATCTCACGCACGGCCATTCAGCAACTCCTTCAATTCAGCTTCATCGATAACCACCACCCCCAACGCGCGCGCCTTGTCGAGTTTGCTGCCGGCCTCGGCCCCAGCCACCACATAGCTGGTTTTTTTGCTGACCGAGCCTGCGACCTTCGCACCCGCGGCCTCCAGAAGTTCCCTGGCGTCTTCGCGTGACAGGCTTGGCAGAGCGCCAGTGATCACGAAGGTCTTCCCCGAAAGCGGCAACGCGGGTGGTTTTCCGGGAGCACCCTCCTCCCAGACCACGCCTAGCTCGCGTAGATCGCTAACAACTTCAAGGTTGTGTGGCTGTTCGAAAAAGGTGCGAATGCTCTTCGCCACGATAGGCCCGACGTCCGGTACCTCCAGCAATTCACTTTCGCTTGCTGCAATAACCGCATCCAGGCCGCCAAAATGGCGCGCCAGATCCTTGGCGGTTGCTTCGCCAACATGGCGGATGCCCAGGCCGTAGAGAAAACGCGGCAGCGTGGTGCGTTTGGAGTTTTCCAGCGCGTCGAGCAGGTTCTTCGCGGACTTGTCCGCCATGCGGTCCAGGCCTGAAAGTGTCGCCAGGTCCAGGCGATACAGGTCCGGCAGTGTGTGTATCAGGCCGGCCTCAACCAGCTGATCGACCAGCTTGTCGCCCAGGCCGTCGATCTCCACCGCGCGGCGCTGCGCGTAATGCAGCAGCGCTTCCTTGCGCTGCGCACCGCAGAACAAGCCGCCGCTGCAACGATGGTTGACCTCGCCTTTCTCGCGCACCACCGCGCTGCCGCAGACCGGACAGTGTCCAGGCATCCGGAAATTGGGCACGTACACCGAACGCACAGCAGGCACAAGCCCAACGATTTCAGGAATCACATCACCGGCTCGCCGCACAATCACCTGATCGCCAATGCGGACTTTCTTGCGGCGCAGGTCGAACAGGTTGTGCAGGGTGACATTGGAGACTGTCGTTCCGCCTACGAACACCGGCTCCAGCCGCGCGACCGGCGTCAACTTGCCGGTGCGGCCAACTTGCACGTCGATGCCCAGCAAACGCGCTATCTGTTCCTGAGCCGGATATTTGTGCGCAACGGCCCAGCGCGGCTCGCGCGTGACAAAGCCCAGGCGTTTTTGCAAAGCGAAGTCATCGACCTTATAGACCACGCCATCGATGTCGTACGGCAGCGCCGCACGCAACGTGCCGATTTCGCGGTGGAAGGCCGCCAGCGCCGCGCCGCCTTTGCAAATCCGGGTCTGCTCAGCGACTGGAAAGCCCCAAGAATTCAGTGTCAAAAGGGTCTGGAACTGGCTGATAAAGCGTGGCCCGCCATCGTCCGGTGGAGTCAGCTCGCCCAGGCCGTAAACGAAGAAACTCAAGGGACGCCGTCGCGCGATGGCCGGATCAAGCTGCCGCACCGCGCCGGCGGCGGCATTACGCGGGTTGACGAACGTCTTCTCGCCCTTCACACCGCGTTCGATGCGCTGACGCTGCACCTCGTTCAAGCGATCGAAATCGGCCCGGCGCATATAAACCTCGCCGCGCACCTCCAGCACCTGCGGCGCATCGCCCGCCAGACGCACCGGCACATCGTGAATGAGACGCACGTTTTGCGTCACGTCCTCGCCGACCTCGCCGTCGCCACGTGTGGCGGCTTGCATCAGACGCCCGCCTTCATACCGCAGGTTGATGGCCAGCCCGTCGAATTTGAGCTCGGCCGTGTACTCCACCGCAGGGTCCGACTCGGCAAGGCCGAGTTCGCGCCGCACGCGGGCGTCGAAGGCCAGCGCCCCACTTTCCTCGATGTCGGTCTCGGTGCGAATCGACAACATGGCGACGCGATGGCGCACCTTGACGAAGCCTTCCAGCGTTTGGCCCCCTACCCGCTGGGTAGGCGAATCCGCGGTTGCCAGTTGGGGATAACGCGCCTCCAGCGCCTGCAGTTCCTGGAACAGCCGGTCGTATTCGGCATCCGGCACCGAGGGTGCGTCCAGCACGTAATACGCATGGGCATGGCGGTGCAATTCGCTCTGCAGCCAGGCAAGATGAGTACGTTCAATGTCCGATGGCGCGGTGGACATATTCTTCAGTTGCCCTTACCAGCCTGCCCGGTAAACCATTCATCCTGTTTCAGGAAAAGAGCCGACGCGCCAACGCCGAGCCGGCGGCCAGGTCACGCTGCTCCAGCGTGTCGTACAGACTCTCAAGTTCCGACCCGATGACGTCCATGGCGTCCCGCGGCAGCAGCTGCCCGTTGTCGTCGGTGATGACGCCATCCATCGCTAGCGCGAGCGCGGTAGCCGCCTCGCGCAGACGCACAAAGGGTTGTTCTCCGCGGTCCACCTGCGCCACATCGAGCGCCAGGGACACTTCACGAATCGCCGCCTGAGCCGGGTCTTCTGCGAGTGCCGCCTGGGTGTCGAACGCCAGCGTCAGCACCGGTGGCATGGCAGCGAGGCTGCTGGGCAGAACCATGCGTCCCGGCAACACACCGGGCACGAACCCAAGCCGCGCCGCATGCTGCTGAACGTAGCCTGGGCTCCAGGCCGCGCTGCTGGCGCGCAGCGTGAATCCAAGTTGTGCATCGTGTTCGCTGGCGAACTGGTCGAGTTCGCGCGCGCGCGCCACCTCTTCCAGCATGTCCGGAAAGTCGGGGGTACCGTTGACCGCATCGCAGAATTCCTGCGCCTTGGCGACAAACTCGGAATACTCGATTTGGTTCAATGCGCCAGACCGGTTCGCCAATTGCACACCGGCCTGGAACCCTGCATAACGCTGGCCCGGCGCCAGGGTTTCCCATTGGCGGGTTCGACCATTCAAACCTTCGACCGCAAAGGGTTTGCTGCCGGCGCGACGGGTCGCCGGCATGGCGGCCAGCGCCGCCTCGCCGGATACCGGACCTTCCAGCGCGACCGGCGCGATGACGTCGATCAACGCGTCCATGCCGGCCTTCTTCTCGGGCGGAGGCAAAGGAAAATCATCCGCCGCGAAACTCTCGGGGTCCATGCTGGGTTCGATACCGGCGTTGGAAGGTACTTGCGTTGTTTCTTCGGGCACCGCCTGGCGTGGCACCATCTTGCGCGAAGTCCAGGCGCCGTGTGCCACCACCGCCGCCAGCACCACCCCACCCGCGATCGCCAAACCGATTTGCAACGTGCTCATGACAACCCCCACGCTCGGCACTGCGTGTCCTCGCGAGGCCTTGCAGGCCGCGGCTCGCGAGACGCTTCGCCTCTGTCGCCTGTCCAACCCTGCTCAAGCAGGCTTGGAGCCGCAGGCTCCAGCCCCTCGGGGGCGCGAGCTTGCTTGAAGCGGTTCGGCGCGGCGCTCATGACTGCTTACGCGGTTTCCGCTATTGAAACCGCGACGTCCATGTCCACCGCCACGATTCGCGATACACCTTGTTCCTGCATGGTGACTCCAATCAATTGCTCGGCCATTTCCATGGCGATCTTGTTGTGGCTGATAAACAGGAATTGCGTATCGCGGCTCATGCTGGTCACCAGTTTGGCATAACGTTCAGTGTTGGCGTCGTCTAGCGGCGCATCGACCTCGTCGAGCAGGCAAAACGGCGCCGGGTTAAGCTGGAAAATCGCAAATACCAAAGCGATAGCCGTCAACGCTTTTTCACCGCCCGACAGCAAGTGGATGGTCTGGTTCTTCTTGCCCGGCGGCTGGGCGATCACCTGTACGCCCGAATCCAGTATTTCGTCGCCCGTGATCACCAGCCGCGCATTGCCGCCGCCAAACAGTTCGGGAAACATCTTGCCGAAATGCGTGTTGACGGTGTCAAAAGTGGCCGACAACAGCTCACGGGTTTCACCGTCGATTTTCCGGATGGCATCCTCTAGCGTCGTCATGGCCTCGTTAAGGTCCGCCGATTGCGCATCCAGGAACTGCTTGCGTTCGCGCGCGGTCGCCAGTTCTTCGAGCGCGGCCAGGTTGACGGCCCCCAGCTCGGCCAGTTCTCCGTTCAAGCGGTCTATGGCAGATTGCAAGCCCGCCAGACGAACGTTGGCCTGTGTGACCGAATTGGCCAGGGGCTCCAGCTCGGCGTGGGCATCGGCCAGCAGTTGCTGATATTGTTCGCAGCCGAGCCGGGCTGCCTGTTGCTTGAGTTGAAAGTCGGTGATGCGCTGGCGCAGGGGATCAAGCTCGCGTTCAAGTTGCAGTCGTCGTTCGTCGCTGGAACGCAGCCTGGAGGTCAAGTCGTCGTATTCGCTGCGTTTGCCCGCCAGCGCACGTTCACGCTCCAGCTTCAACGCTAGCGCATTGTGCAGACCTGCCTGCGCCCCCGCGTCGTTCAACCGCGACAACTCTTCGTCGGCGCGCTGTGCCTCCGCCATAACGGACTCCGATTGCTGGGTCGCGGTTGCTACCGAGCGCGCCAGTTCCGCCTGCCGCGCCTGCAGGCCGCGCAACGCAAACTCGGCCTCCTGCGCACGCCGCTCCACCACGCGTTGCTGCTCGCGGCATTCGGTCAAGCCCCGCTGAGCCTGCAACACGCGTTCATCGAGTTGCGCGTGGCGCTCCTGCGTATCGGCCAATTGCATGTCGAGCTCTTCAAATCGGGTTTCGGCGGATGCGCGGCGCTGCTGCAAGTTGTCCAATTGGGATTGCAGCTCGGTCAATTCGCCTGAAAGCTGGGTTTTGCGGGTGCGGGTCTGTTCGGACAACTGGCGCAAGCGCAATGTTTCTACCTGCAAAACGTGCGCCTCGCTTTGGGTCCGCGACGCGTCGCGTCGCAATTGCACCAGGCGTTGCGAAGCGTCGCCGTAAGCGGCCTCGGCGCGTAGCAAGGTTTGGCGTGACTGGTCGCAAATCAGCGCCTGCGCGCGAAGTTGTTTGTCCAGATTTTCGATCTCCTGCGCGCGCGCCAGCAGCCCCGCCTGTTCCGAATCCGGCGCGTAAAAACTAATGCTGTGCGAAGCGACCGCGTGGCCGGCGGGGACGTAGATCGACTCACCGCCTTGCAACTGCATACGTAGGGCCAACGCGTCGTCAAGAGTGGGGGCGGTATAACAGCCCTGCAACCAGTCGCGCAGTAGCGCGCCCTGTCCGGCGTCGTTGAAAAGCAGCAGGTCCGACAAGCG
The DNA here is from genome assembly GCA_025360705.1 of Betaproteobacteria bacterium. Lineage (GTDB taxonomy): Bacteria > Pseudomonadota > Gammaproteobacteria > Burkholderiales > Burkholderiaceae_C > CAISIP01. The sequence continues at coordinate 11,224 of JANYBQ010000513.1, forward strand.
GCTTAGCGCTGAAGGCTGCTGCTCTGGCGCACCCGCCGGCGAAGGGCTGAAGAAGCTAATTTTGGCGGGAGGTGCATCCTGACCAAACGCGCGCACCATGTCCAGCCGCGACACCTCGAGTGCACTAAGCCTCTCGCGCAGGGCCGCTTCGATGGCATTTTCCCAACCTGCCTCAACGCGGATACGGCTCCACAAGCCGGGCAGTTTTTCCAGTCCGTGTTTGGCTAGCCAGGGGCGCAATTTGCCATCGGTCTTGACCTTGTCCTGCAACGACTTGAGCGCTTCCAGCCGGGCCGACAACGTGGCTTGGCGCGATGACTCGGTGTTGACGCTTTGCTGCTGCGAGCGGCGCGCGTCCTCCAGCGCCGGCAGCACATCCTGCAGCTCGTGCAAACTGGTGGCGACCGCCTTTGCGGCCTCGGTTGCCTGCTCCAGCTGCAACTCAAGGCTTTCCAGCAAGGCCTCATCGGGCGCCTCAAGCGCCTTTTGGTCGGTGGTCAGGCGTTCGCGCCGGTTGCCAAGCTGGCGCGACTGTTCTTCCACGCTGCGTTGCTCCGCCGCCAACACCTGAATTTGCTGCTGCACCTGAGCCACGGCCGCGCGTTGTTCGTTCGCTGCCTTTTGTGCCAAGCGCATTGCTTCTTCCAGTTCAGGGAGTTGCTGCATACGTTCCCGTACCTGCGCAGCAAGTACATCACCTTCCTCCCGCGAACGCACGCTGAGCTCGGCCAGCTTGCCGATTTCAGCCTCGGAATCCGATCGGCGCGACGCCCATTGCGCGTTTTGCTCCTTCAAGCTGGCAAGCCGCTGCTCCACGCGCTGGCGGCCTTCCACCACGAAGCGGATCTCGGCTTCGAGCCGGCCTACCTCTGTGCTGGCCTCATACAAAAGCCCCTGCGCCTGATTGACCTGGTCGCCAGCCGCATAGTGGGCCTGGCGAATAGTTTCCAGGTCGGCCTCGATATGGCGCAGGTCGGCAACCCGGCTTTCCATCGCGTTTTGCGCTGTTTCGGCCTCAAGTTTCAAGCGCGCCTGCTCGGCCTGCGCTTCCGCCAGCTTGAGGTACCAGAGCTGGTGCTGCTTGAGCGTCACTTCCGATTGCAGGGCCTTGTATTGCTGCGCCACTTTCGCCTGCTTTTCGAGCTTGTCCAGGTTGGTGCCAAGCTCGCGCAGGATGTCTTCAACCCGCGTCAGGTTTTCGCGCGTGTCGCTCAGACGGTTTTCGGTTTCGCGGCGGCGCTCCTTGTATTTCGATACACCGGCCGCCTCTTCCAGAAACAGGCGCAACTCTTCGGGCTTGGACTCGATGATGCGGCTGATCGTGCCCTGGCCGATGATGGCGTACGCCCGCGGCCCAAGACCCGTGCCAAGGAACACATCCTGCACGTCGCGCCGGCGTACCGGCTGGTTGTTGATGTAATAGCTGCTGGTACCGTCGCGCGTCAACACCCGTTTAACCGCGATTTCGGCGAACTGGCCCCATTGGCCGCCGGCGCGATGATCGGCGTTGTCGAACACCAATTCCACGCTGGCACGGCTGGCTGGCTTGCGCGTGTTGGTGCCGTTGAAGATCACGTCCTGCATCGACTCGCCGCGCAACTCGCTGGCACGGCTTTCGCCCAGCACCCAGCGCACCGCATCCATGATGTTGGACTTGCCGCATCCGTTGGGCCCCACCACTCCCACCAGTTGGCCCGGCAGCAGGAAATTGGTAGGCTCGGGAAAAGACTTGAAGCCCGATAACTTGATCGAATTGAGACGCACGGACGGCTTGGACTAAGTGGTTGATTCGAGTGACAACAAAGTCGTAAAAGGGAGACCGGCTAACAGCCCCGCAAGAGATGTTGATGATACCTTGTCGTGTAGTAACACCCCGGTTTCCAGAGGCGCGCGCCGAAGCATTCGATGCGCCGGCTGCGTGTTAGCATCGCCTAGCCATAAACGCCCCGCGCCTCGCACGTGGGACGACTGCTATCCAGTTGACCGCGAGCAAGGACGAAACGCATGGACGAAATCGACGATCCCCGGCGCCTGTTGCTGATACGGGCGCTGACCGCGGGCCTGATGGGAACCGGACTGTCCAGCGCGCAGGCCATCTCGTTCGGCATCTTCGGCAGCAAGCCCAGAAAACTGCCCGAAAGCCAGTCGATTTACGGCTTGTCCGGTCAGGTAACGGTGAATGAGCAGCCGGCTACTCTTGCGACCCGCATCAAGGCCGGGGACACCGTACAGACGGCGCGCAACAGCGAGATTGTCTTTGTCGTTAACAGCCACTCGATGATTCTTGAAAGCGATAGCAAACTGTTGATTGAACAGCCCGAAGGTGCAACGGAGTCGCTGATCATTAGCGGGCTGCGGATGTTAAGCGGCAAATTGCTGTCGGTGTCGCGCAACTCTTCCATGCGGGTAACTTCCGCCACGGCCACCATAGGTATTCGCGGTACCGGTTTTTATATCGAGGCCGACCCTGAACGCACTTATTTTTGCACTTGTTACGGCGCCACGGAAGTGGAAGCCAATAACGATCCGCAGAGCCGTGAAAACATCGTCAGCACGCACCACGACCGGCCCGTGTATATCGTCGCGGATGGAAGTAGCGGCAACAACATCCGCAATGCGCCCTTTGTCAACCACACCGACCAAGAACTCGCGTTGATCGAAACGCTTGTGGGGCGTAAAACGCCGTTCGTTTTCTCAAACGACGCCTATACGGGTCCGCGCCGGACTTATTAGCCCCTGATCATCGGGCCCCGTCGTTGCGCGGGGCATGCGCGTCCTGGCGAACGCAGTTATGCCACACGCCTATTCCGGAGCGCCGTTCAATATCCAGTTCAACATCTTGTCGTAGTCGGCACGTCCCGGCGCCCCAGGTACCAAACCCGAGTCGAAGCCGGCCAGTGGAATAACACCCGCGAGGGGAAAATTGGCGCCGTGGTGATGGCCGGACGGTTTGCGCAACAGCGCGCTTGCGACCCAGTCGGTGAAATTGATACGCCCGCGTAGCTCGGTGTAAAACCAGTGCAGATTGGTGGCATCCGTGGCGTCGCCGGTGCCCGCCCGGTCTTCATTCGTATAAAAGATTGGCGGCATCACGGTGCCGTTGCCGCCAGGCTTATGGCACGTTGTACAGTTCGCGGCACCGGCCTGCAATACTTCCCTGATGTTGAGGCCGGGAGCCGCGCTGGCGAACCGCAATGCCGAAGGCGTGTAGGGCAGCGCGTTGTTGACCACGATAGTCAACTGCGTCGGCACACTTGAAACACTGGTGTTGCTGGCCACCAATTGAACGACGTAGGTCCCATCCGCCGTTGCGGTGAAGGTGGGCCGATCCGATGTCGGAGCGGTCAGTGTCGCGGCGCCCCCAGGGTTGCCTGTAAGGGTCCATTGGTAAGTGTCGGCGTAAAGGCTCATGGCGGCCGAGAGTCCGTTAGGGCCCTGCTTCACCACACGATCCGGGCCGGGGTCCGCAATTGGGCGTCCAGGCATTGACGCACCGTCGCTGTATGCACCGGAGTGGGGTCCGTCCGCGTCGACCAACCCGGTCAGGTCGGTCAGGAGATAGGTCGCCATGGTCTGGAAAATACCGACGGTACTCCAGAACTTTTCGTAAATCAGCTTGGCCAGCGGCATGTTGCCCCGATCCACGATATGGGCCTTGATGCGGTCCTTGTTGCTATCGAAGTGCCTGAAGGTATCGAAGTCGATGTCCGACTGGTTCAAGGTGCCTCGCAGCAGGTGGCATACGCGGCACGACTGGGCTTGCACGCCGAGATACAGTGCCGACTGGCCCGCGGCGGCCCAACTGGGCTCGACATAGTTATCGATCAGAGTGGAAGTCGGGCTTGGCAATGTGTCGCCGCCATACATGGCTTTTAAATGTTTTGCCGCCGTGCCCTGGTACTCGTGGTGGGTAGCGACACGCCGGCATTGGTCTTCGGGCGGCACCGTGGCAGGGTCGGTTCCAAAAGGCAAGGGAAAGGAACACAAAACCATCTTGTTGATGGCCTTCATTGCCGGTTCCAGCTCGGCGCGGGTAAAGCCGGGGATGGTGGAAAAATCAAACGCGGCCGGCTCGAATGGATGCAATCGGGCCTGTACGTCACCCCGGTGCAGGGAGAACGAGTTCATGACTCGTGGAAACAGCTGCTTGCCGGTCGCAGGGTCCGGCGGCGTCAGGGCGTCACCACGGCCGCCGTGGCACGAAATGCAAACCGTTGGCATTGCCTTGGCCGGGCGACCGTCCAGGCTGATGGTAGCGAGACGCTCACCGGTTGTCGGGTTATAGGTGTAGAACTTTGCAAAGCTGGCATTTGCCGGCCCGTTCGGCCCCGGACTGAATTCGATCGCGTTGGTACCCAGATGCCATTGGGCCACCTGGTTCACGGCGGCCTCCACATTGAGCGGTGTGTAGCCCCCATAGGCACCGACAAGATAGTTCTCGACCATGAACGCCATCGTTCCATCGGGGTTCCGATGCGCCGTCATGCGCCGGCCGTAACCGAGATCGCGCTGGTCGCCGACGGTAATGTAACGTTCCGTATGGCCGCCTGTAGTGACGCCGATGTTGTTGACGGCTTTCCACTTGTCCAGGGTATCTTTGGCATTGGTCGGATCGATCGCTTCGTAATAAGCCTTGGCGTATTCCGGAGCGCCCACCTCGAACACGCCGTCGGCCCGTACTTGCGGGTTCGGGAAAAGCAGGAAACGGTCCAGCCCGATGGCCTGCGACGGAGCGCGCGGGCCGACCGGAACGATGTCTCCCGATATGCTGGCGCCACCGCCGCCGCACGATGCCAACAGGAATGCCAGGGCAACGCAGCCTACCGAAGCCCGAAATCGTTCCAATCTTCCGTTTGGCATCGTGCTTCTCGTAAAAGTAGTGTGATCAAGCCCTAGAACCGCATCAGGTAAACGGCCGACAACTGGTTGGCAATGTAGCTGCGTGGCGACGTTACGAAACTTGGCCGCAAACCAGGCGTCGACCGCACGTGTCTCCACGAGAAGTCGATCGAGTCGTGCGATCCGAGCGACAGGTTGTAGCCCATCGTTGTCAATACCGTGCTGCCCTCGAAGCGATAACTGAAAAGCTGGCCGCCGGCATATGCGTCGTCCTGCGCAAACACCTTGGCGATGCTAACGTTCTCCAACGACGCGCGACCGGTGGAGACGATGTCGCCACGGCGATATTCAGTGCCGAAGTACAAGGTCTGATTGTCGCTCAACGCATAGTCGACGTTGGCTCGTAGCGAGTTGTCGCGTGTGCTGAATACGGAACTATTGGCATTGCGAAGGTTGTGCGAGAAGGCGCCAAAGATGTTGATGCGATCGGTCAGCGACTGGCGCACCGATACCCCTGCCGACAGGCGGTAACCGTCACGCAACCGGGTCTCGTAGCCTTCGGCCGTCAGCTTGGCGAAAGCGCCAAAAGTCGGGGCGTCGAAATCGGACGATTCGCGGTACTGGAACTCAGCTTCCGCGCTTCCAAGCGCGCGGCTCAAGCCATTGAAGCGGCGAAATTTTTCTCCCCCCAGCGTGCCGGTCAACAACACCCGCGACTGCTCGGATAGCGGACTCACGATGGTCTTGCTGACATTGACGCTGTAGGAGTCGTCGCTCAATTTGTCCGGTCCTGCCTTGGCGCGCGTCACGTTGTCGTCGCTGGTGTAGCCGGCGTCGAGCTGTATGTCGAGCGGCTTGTCCAGACGCACCGGATACTCGTCGAGCAGCTTGGGCAGACCATGTGCATCGAACTCTTTCGTCAGGCGCAGGCGCACGGCATAACTCGAGTCGTTGGCGAAGGAATGGCTTAACTGGTATTCGAACGACAGCGTAAGGCCGTCACGCATCAGGAAGTCACTGCCGATGCCCAGCACGATCGAATCTCGCCCGTTACCGCCAGACGCCAGCGCATAGCGCGGTCCGCCGATCTGGTCGGCATAACCGATGAAGGCTTGGCCGGTCCCATGGAACTCGTGCAGGTACTCGGCACGCAGCCGGGGGATCGCATATCCAAAATTGGTGGCATGGACCGATTCGCCGCGCACACCCAATGCGCCCTCGACCGAGGTAGAAGTCTGGCCGTAATACGTCAATGCGAATGCGCCAGCGCCACTCTCGGTGGCAGACCGCAGACGGTCGGTGGAAAAATCGATCCGCCCGTACGGCGAAATCAGAATGTTTTTGTCGCGGAATTCATAGCCGCCGGTGAGCGAACCGAATACCTGGGAACCGCCGCGCTGGGCCAATGCGAAGTCGTTGACAGGTCCCACGAAACGCTTCATATCGAAGGCCAGCGAACTGGCGCCCAGCAGACCATCGACGAAGGTGTTGGGGCTGGGCTGGTAACTTCCGTAGACCGCCAATGAATAAGCTCTGGAACGGTTATTCGATCCGTCCGTGCCGATTTTTGTGGTGTCGCGAGCGTAGCCGGCGCCCATGCCAAGCACCAGTTGTTCATTCATGCGCCAGTCGGCTCCAACACTGACGCCGTCGGAACTGAACTCCGATCCGCTGAATCCGCCACTGGCATCCCGCGTTCCGAAACTCGCCACGCCTTCCATCCAGTAACTCGCGTTCCCGACTGGGTTGGCGGATGTATTCAGGCCAACACCTGAGGCTACCCCGGCGAGGTTGAACGAACGCGACTTGAGCATGGAAAAGACGCTGTCCGCGAACGGAAGAGCTTTCAGGCCCAGCCCTCCGGCCACCGCGTCGAGCGCGTCGGAAGCGCGCATCGTCGAGGGGGCACTGGCGGAACCGAAAATCGAACCACCGGCATCCTGCAATTGGCTCGCGCCGCCATTTCCAGGCCCTCTTGGCGCTGCCAAAGCGAAGCCCGATACCGGTGCCACCTGCACGGCTGCGAACGGGGTAACGGCGGCGGCGAAGCCGGCAAACTGACCGCTTGAAGTGTTACCTCGCAAGGCGGTTGCGCTCTGGTTTGCACCGGCGGCATCGCTCGAATTTGCGCTGCCTGCACTGCCTGAACCCCCATGGAGCGACTCCATTCGCCGCTGGAAGTTGGACATCTGGGCCCTTGAGAAACGCTGCGCCGTTTCGGTCTGGGCGCCAACCAGCGCGGTAACCGCAGCGTCCTGGGTCGGGTCGGGTCGGCCGGTGATTGTGACCGTGACGGTTCCCTGCGGTGAAGTGCCACCAGCGCCATAGCCTACAAACGAGAAGGTGTCCGAACCAAAGTAGTTGTGCGCCGGCGTGTAAGTCACCTTGGTGCCGTTGGCCACCGCCGCGCCATGAGCAGCGGTTGCCACGATGGAAACCCCGGTTGGCGCGAAGCCGTTGAACAGGCAGCTTGCGAGGTCCAGCGTCGTCGCGGTATTAAGTGGAACCGACATCGCGCATGCGATGGGCGCCGGTACGCCAATTGTGAACGGAACCACCAGATTGCCGGGTCCGACGGCGTTGATGGCCGTCAACGTGGCGGATCGAATGCCAGGCGTAGTGGGGACGCCGGAAATTACACCGGTGCTGGCGTTCAGGACAAGGCCGGCTGGCAGGCCCGTGGCGCTGTAAGAAAGAATCGCTGGATTCGTGGCGACGATCTGTATCGGCGCAATCGCCACGCCTGCCGCCATGCTGACAAACGTCGGGCCCGTGACTACCGGCACCGCGTTGGCATTGATACGAATCGTGACGGCAGCGGCGCTGCCTTTACCCACGACGTTGATGGCGCTCAGCACGACCGGGAAATCGCCGCTCTGGGTTGGCGTCCCGACGATCTGCCCGCTGGCATTTACCGTAAGACCGTTCGGCAAGCCGGTAGCCAAGTAGCCTCCGGCATTGATCGGTCCGTTGCTTGCATTGATCTGGATCGGCGCGATGGCCGATCCCACGCTGCCCGTGACACCCGGTGAAGCCAACAGCGCTGGGGTGGATGAAACCGCGGGCAACAGGTTGGGGCTGATCCGGATCGTCCCCACTGGGGCGGCGCCCGTGCCCGCGGCATTGGTGGCACTAAGAACAACGGAGAAGTCCCCGCTTTGTGTGGCAGTACCCGACAAGACGCCGGTGGTGGCGTTGACCAATAAACCGGCCGGCAATCCGGTTGCGCTGTAGCCAATAATCGCCGGATTGGTCGCGCTGATCTGAATCGGTGTGATCGCACTTCCGACCGACCCGGTTACGGAGGGGGACACCGGCAGTGGCGCACTCACGACCGGGATCGAAGTTGGAACGATCGTGAAAGTCAACGCAAACTGGGTGCTGGCCCCGGCGGCATTGCTTGCGCTCAAGTTGGTCGTGGAAACACCGCTGACCGTGGGCGAACCCGAGATCGCTCCGGTTCCGGTGTTCAGGCTCAAGCCGGCAGGCAAGACGCTGGCGCCAATGATCGCGTAACTGGTGACAGGCGGATTGGTCGCCGTGATTTGATACACCAGGCCGGAAGCCGCGTTGACGTTGCGCGACACCTGGGAAGCACTGGTGATCGCCGGCACGTTATTGGGGCTGATGCGAATCGTCACGGACGCGGCGCTCCCAAGTCCGAAAGCGTTGCTGGCATTGACTACCACGGGGAAGTCGCCGCTTTGCGTGGGCGTGCCAACGATCTGGCCGGTCCCGTTGACCGACAGGCCGGTTGGCAGGCCGGTGGCTCCGTATCCCGTAATAGTGGGGTTGGTCGCGACTATCTGGATCGGCGTAATGACGCTCCCGACCGTGCCGGTGACGCCTGGCGCCGCGATCAGCGGAGCGCTGACGGCGGGAGTGGAGGTTGGGACAATCGTGAACGTAAGCGTGAAGTTGCTGCTGGTGCCGAAGGCATTGCTTGCGCTTAACAAAGTAGTGACCGCGCCGCTGGCGGTAGGTATGCCTGTGATAGCCCCGGTGTTCGCGTCCAGCAACAGACCGGCCGGCAGCGCGCTCGGCGCAACAACCGCGTAACCGGTAATGGGAGGGTTGCTTGCGGCGATTTGATAACCCGAGAACGGCTGGTTCGCATTGGCCGATACGGTCGCTGCACTGCTTATTACCGGCACTGCATTGGGATTGATCCGGATGGTCACGCTGGCAGTGTTGGCTCCGCTGGAGTTCGTAGCTCCCAGCGTCACCGGGAAATCGCCGCTACTAGATGGCGTGCCAGTGATCTGGCCGGTAGTTACGTTGACTGCCAGCCCCGGCGGAAGCCCAGTGGCGGTGTAGCTGTTGGCGTTGATTGGCGGATTCGACGCGTTGATCTGGGTGGACGTAAACGCGGTTCCCACAGTGCCCGCCACTGCGGGAGAGGAAGGCAAGACCGGTGTGGTCGAGATCGTCGGTATGCCCGCGGAGGCAACGTTGATCGTCAGGACCCGGGTCGCGGCCACCGACGGACTGGAAGTCGTTGCGCCAATCGTGATCGTAAACGTCCCACTGGTTGTGGGCGTACCGGTAATCTGTCCACTTGCCGTACTGAATGACAAGCCTGGCACAACGCTGCCCAGAGGGCTTGGACTTACCGTATATGTATTGCTGTTCGCCGCTGGAAACGATGTCACCTGGTAGCTTGAAATAACCTGGTTCTGTGTGTAGTTGACCGATGCCGCGCTGGTGATGCCGGCAATCGTAAGCGTAACGTCCTTGGTGACGGCACCCTGGTTGCCTGCGCCTACCGTACTGCTCTGGATGTTGGCTACAACGCGCAGGGTATAAGTGCCGGGCGTACCGGAGGCGGTTCCGACAATATTGCCGCTTGCGTCCAGGCTCAGTCCCAGCGTGGACAGCACGGCTGAGGGCGACACCAGCGAGGCGCCGAAGGTTGCCGACGGGTCGTTGGACGTAATTGTGTATAGCGGAGAACCGGCGCTGTAAGTTTGTCCGATAAGCCCGGTGGCCACTGCGCCACTGGTGACGCCGTATACCGTTACTGCGATGGACTTCGACACCCCCGACGCGGCGCTTGGATTGACGACCTTGAACTGGAAAGAGTCGGAACCGGTGAATCCTGCCACCGAGGTATAGCTGACGTTGTAAGCGAGTGCGGAAACGCCGCCTGCGACCGAGGAGTCTTGCGAAGCGGTCACGGCGACTGCATTTCCCGTGATGCCTGAAAGGACCAATCCCCCGGAGTCCTGCGCTACGCCACCCGTACCATCGTCGACCAGGCAAGTAAACATGTCCTTGGCAAGCCCAATACCGCTACGCACCTTGATTGCCAGCGTAGGGTCCGCACAGACGCCGTCCGCAACGGTTTTGAATACCGGCGCCTTGTACTGGCCGATATACATGGACAGCTTGAATGCCCGGTCGCGAAATGTCGTATTGGCGGGATTAAGCGCGGTGGTTCCCAAATAGCTTGTCATCACCCCATTGCCGCCGCCAATAGCCGAGAAGGCATTCAATATGCGCTGCGAAAAATTCGCGGAAAACGGGTGGTTGGAGCCCGCTCCCGCCCCTTGCGTGGTATCGGGAGCCGGATTGGCAAAGTGGCACGAAGCGCAGGGGTTTTGAGCGGGCGAAAGGCCCAACCCGTTGGCCGCTGCATAAATAGCGCTTCCGTCCGCAACAAGCGTGGACGCCGCCAAAACCGCACCGCCGGGAAACAAGGCTAAAAATACGGCGGCCGCGATACCTACAGCCCAACCGGTGAACAGGTCCTTCATGCGCAGAAAGCGATTCACTGCAACCGCCCACTGAAACCTGGTCGAAACAGCAGATACCAATTGTTAATCCCCATCAGTTCCAATCCACACATCGAGCCGTAGGCTCCTTTCCCCGTGGCACGGTGTCGCGCGGGAAGCACCCTGAATTTCAGTGTAACTACAAAGTTACGAAGAGATTGTCAAGCCGGGCCCCGGAAGCGCGCAACGGCCTGGTTTGTCGCATTCTTTCCACATTCGCCACACCCAAAGTGGTGGCACCAACGCGATGTACAGTGAATCTCTGGTACTACTGGATTGCCCCATGCAAACAGCCCTTCAACTTGCCCAAGACAATGCCCGGTTGACTGCCGCAGTCATCGCTTGCCGGAAATTGCTGCATCGTCGATCGCTCGTGGCCGCAGCCGCGAGCGTGGTTCCCCTGCCAGGACTGGATTGGGCCGTCGACGCCGCCTTGTTGTCGCGCCTGATTCCTGAAATCAACACCAGATTCGGACTGACTTCTACCCAGATCGGGCAGCTTGAACCGCGTCAGCGCGAACAGGTGCAAAAGGCCGTGGCAATGGTCGGCTCGGCGTTGATCGGCAAGCTCATAAGCAAGGAAGTGGTGCTGCGCATGGCGCGCAAGGTTGGTGTGCGGCTGACCGCCGGCCAGGCCGCGAAATATGTTCCGCTGGCGGGCCAGGCGATATCCGCGGCCGTCGGTTACTCAGCCATTCGTTATCTGGGAGAAGAGCACCTCAAGGACTGCGTGCGTGTTGCGCTGGCCGCGCAACTTATATTGCCGGCACCGGACTTAAAAGCTAATAGCGCCAGTTCAAGCTGAAGTGCGCCCGGTCGCGGGAGGTGCCTGCGGGAAGATTGCCATTGCCCGACAACACATGGGCGAAATCCAGACTGGCGGACCAGCTATTGCCCATGCTCCAGCGCAATCCGGCGCCGACACTGCTGACAGTTGCGGATGCCAACACGATGTCGTTATGACGGCTGATTTGGCCGAAGTCGTAAAACAGCAGCGCGCGCGTGTTTTCAGCCAGGGCTGGAGTCCAGAACTCGATGCTGCCTTGGACTCCCGAGTCGCCCGCCAAAACACGCTCCGCGAGCCCGCGTACGGACTGCGCGCCGCCGATACCGAACTGTTCACCGGGCACCAGCGAATTACCACTGATCTGGCCACGCAGGCGCGTGTTGAACAGCCAGTTGGACGGCAAAGGCATAGCCAGGTCCGCGCCATACCGCAGCGCGCCCCAGCCGGGCGATGCACCAGCCCGGTTAGCAACATAACTGGCCGTATCCATCCCGCCACCAAAGTTCAGGTTGTGCGCAAAGTCGACGTTGAAGCCGCCAAGGCCCCATTTCTTTTCTATCCGTCCGGTGTAGCTCACCGTAAAGGGCCGG
>JANYBQ010000533.1 GCA_025360705.1 Betaproteobacteria bacterium
AACAATTGCGCGAAGCGCTTGTTATGCCGGAGGCAACACCGCAGGCGCCAGATTGGCCCGCGCAGTAGAAAGATTTACAGCTTCTAGGCCTGACTGCGTTTTTTCAGGCTGACCTGGCGCGGTTTGGCGCGTTTGACCTGGCCGCCGCGCGTGAGCCGCTGATTGCCAAGCACCCTCAATGTCTTGACCTCGGGGCGTTGGCCGCCACGCTTGCTGTATTTGAGTATCTTGACGTCGCGCGGGCCGGGCATACGGTCCTCGTCCGGCGTGCGTTCCCTGGGCGGCAGCGGCCGCCACAGAACCAGCAGTTTGCCGATGTGCTGGATCGGCGCGGCATTGAGTTCATCGGACAGCGTGTGAAAAATGGTTTCTCGTGCGGTGCGGTCGTCCGATAACACCCGGACCTTGATCAGGCCGTGGGCGTTCAGGCCCGCTTCGACCTCTTTTTTGACGGCCACCGTCAGTCCGTCAGAACCGATCATGACGACGGGGTCGAGGTGATGGGCCTGTGCGCGTTGCTCCTTGCGTTGCGCCGGCGTGAGTTGTATTTGGGGCATGTGGCTATTATCGGTTCAACAATGAAAACCAAGACCAAAAGCAGGAAAGTCAACAAGGCGTGGTTGAACGACCATATCAACGACCCCTACGTCAAACTGGCCAAGCGGGAAGGTTACCGGGCGCGCGCGGCTTACAAGCTAAAGGAAATCGACGAGATGCTGCACCTGATCAAACCCGGTGACTTGGTGGTCGATCTCGGTTCTGCGCCCGGCGCGTGGAGCCAGTACGTGCGCAACCGTTTATCGCCCAAAACAGCCACTGGCGGGGGGGCTGCGGCAGGCGCGCTCAATGGCAGCATCATCGCGCTCGACCTGTTGCCGATGGAGCCGGTCGAAGGCGCTATTTTTCTGCAGGGGGATTTTCGCGAACCGGAGGTGCTGCGCCGGCTGGCCGGCGTCATGGACGGTCGGCTTGCGGACATTGTGATATCGGACATGGCCCCCAATCTGTCGGGCGTGGAGTCGGCCGACGCCGCGCGTATAAGCCATCTGGTGGAACTGGCGCTGGAGTTCAGCCAAAGCCACATGAAAGCGCACGGCGCGCTGATCGTGAAGGTTTTCCATGGCAGCGGCTACAGCCAATTGGTGAAACTTTTCAAGGAATCATTTCTGGTTGTAAAACCTATCAAGCCCAAGGCGTCGCGCGACAAGTCATCGGAGACATTTCTGGTCGGCATGGGCCTGAAGGGCCACCGGTCACAGTGGGCTGAGCTCCCAAATGTATGAATATGGTTGCAAATTCCCTTGCTGTATCTGCGGTTGAAAGCACCAATATCGAATGTTCGAAGCCTTGAAACCTCTAAAATGGGGCGCAAGTACGCCTTGTCTTCTTCTCCTCTGTAGCCCCATGATTGGAGCCTCGCTTGAATAATCAGTGGTTTTCTAAAGTGGCCGTTTGGCTTGTCATTGCCTTGGTGCTATTCACTGTTTTTAAACAGTTCGATACCCGCGGCGCCGCCAGTTCAGGATATCTGGGGTATTCCGATTTTCTGGAGGAGGTGCGCGGCAAACACATCAAGAGCGCCATCATCCAGGAGGGGCAGGGCGGGACCGAGATCATCGCGGTCACCAACGAAGACCGCAAAGTCCGCACTACAGCGACTTACCTGGACCGTGGCCTGATTGGCGATTTGATCGCGAACAACGTCAAGTTTGACGTAAAGCCGCGTGAAGAAGGCTCGCTGCTAATGACCTTGCTGGTCAGCTGGGGCCCGATGCTGCTGCTGATCGGCGTCTGGGTTTATTTCATGCGGCAGATGCAGGGAGGCGGCAAAGGCGGCGCCTTCAGCTTTGGCAAAAGCAAGGCGCGCATGCTGGACGAAAACACCAATCTGGTAACCTTTGCGGACGTTGCGGGCTGCGACGAGGCCAAGGAAGAAGTCAAGGAAGTCGTTGATTTCCTCAAGGACCCGCAGCGCTTCCAGAAGCTCGGCGGGCGTATTCCGCGCGGTTTGTTGCTGGTCGGCCCTCCGGGTACCGGCAAGACTTTGCTGGCCAAAGGCATCGCCGGTGAAGCCAAGGTTCCTTTTTTTTCGATTTCCGGTTCGGACTTTGTCGAGATGTTCGTCGGTGTGGGCGCAGCCCGCGTACGCGATATGTTCGACAACGCCAAGAAGAACGCCCCCTGCATCATTTTCATTGATGAAATCGACGCGGTGGGACGCCAGCGCGGTGCCGGTCTGGGCGGTGGAAATGACGAACGCGAGCAGACTTTGAATCAGATGCTGGTCGAGATGGACGGCTTCGAAACCAATGTCGGCGTGATCGTCGTGGCTGCCACCAACCGCCCTGACATCCTGGATTCGGCGCTGTTGCGACCGGGCCGTTTCGACCGCCAGGTATATGTGACGCTGCCCGATATCCGCGGACGCGAGCAAATCCTCAACGTGCATATGCGCAAGGTGCCGCTTGGGCAAGACGTCAGTTCCAGCATCATCGCGCGCGGTACACCCGGCATGTCTGGCGCCGACCTGGCCAATCTGTGTAATGAAGGCGCTTTGATGGCGGCACGACGCGGTGCGCGCGTGGTGGAAATGCAGGACTTCGAGAAGGCCAAGGACAAAATCCTCATGGGCCCCGAGCGCAAGAGCATGGTGATGCCGGAAAGTGAACGCATCAACACGGCGTATCACGAGTCTGGCCATGCGCTGATCGGCAAGCTGCTGCCCAAATGCGACCCGGTCCACAAGGTAACCATCATCCCGCGCGGCCGGGCTCTGGGTGTGACTATGAGCCTGCCGGCGCAAGACCGCTACAGCTACGACAGCGACTACATGTTGAACCAGATCAGCATGTTGTTCGGCGGTCGTATCGCCGAAGAAGTCTTCATGCACCAGATGACCACCGGTGCCAGCAACGACTTTGAACGCGCAACCCAGATTGCACGCGACATGGTTACGCGTTATGGCATGACCGACGCATTGGGCCCGATGGTGTACGCCGAGAACGAAGGCGAAGTGTTCCTGGGCCGCTCGGTCACAAAGACCACTAATATGAGCGAGCAGACGATGCAAAAGGTCGACGGCGAGGTGCGGCGCATCATCGACCAGCAATATTCGCTGGCGCGCAAGTTGATCGAGGACAACCAGG
>JANYBQ010000548.1 GCA_025360705.1 Betaproteobacteria bacterium
GCTGCCGCCACAGTCGGCCGTGATCGGCGCCGGCTACACCGGCCTGCATGCGGCGCTGCAAACTGCGCGTGGTGGCCGGCGTGTCCATTGAGCGCGACGAATTCCATGGTGAATGGAACTATCGGATCAAGCCACGCCGCACTCACCGCCAGACTTGATTTGTTCAAGTTATTTTTGCTAGGTTCCTAATCACCCCGCAGTGCTGGACTGCGCCGTCGTAGGCGTGGCCTCAGACCTTGGAGACGAGGACATCAAGGCCTACGTCCAACTGCGCCCGGAGTCCGCGGGCGTGGACCCGGCCCAGCTGGTACTGTGGTGGAAGGAGCGTATCGCCTACTTCAAGGTGCCGCGATATATCGAGTTCGTGGACGCCTTCCCGCGCACCATGACCAAGAACGAAATCGCCCTGCACGAACTCCGCGCCCGTGGGATCGGGCAAGCTTGGGATGCGACGCAGTCTGCGAATTAGGTCCAGGTCCAGCTGCAGCGCAGAAAATACAAACTACAACTGTTTGGCCGAGATACGCAGTTCCGCCAGCAGCCAGTCCAGCAACACCGCCAAGGGCGGCCAGCCCTTGAGCTCCGTGGGATGCAGCAGCCAGAAAGCCACCCCATTCCTCCGACAACACCAGGGGCGACAGGCGTACCAGGCGGCCATCACGCAGCGCGTCCGCAGCTACCAATTGGCGGCTCAACGCAACACCCAAACCCTGCTCTGCCGCCTGCACCATCATGCCCATGTCGTTGAAGACCGCCACGGGATTCACGCGGCAGGGATGTCCGGCCTGCGCAAACCAGCGTTCCCAGCGATCATCATCACCCAGCAGGGGCTCATGCGCCAACGCAGCCGGGTCGCAGCCCATGAGGCGTTTGGCCATGGCCGGATTGCACACCACGATCAGCGGCGAGTCCGTCAGGCAGATGCCCTCGAGGCCGCGCCACGGACCTTTTCCCTGGCGGAACCGCGGCGTGAAAACCATCGCGCTTGAGGTCCATCACCTGCTAGGACGTATCAGTTCCAGCACGATGTCCGGATGTTGCTCGCGCCAGCGCTTCATTGTCCAGGGGCTGATCATGGGGTCCGTCAAATAGTCCATCCTTCACCGAAGAAATGCCGCCCCTCCCGCGTATAGATGCACTCAAGGACGCGCAACGAATCCCCATGAACGACGGTGGGTCCGTCTGCCCGGTGTAGGCACCAACTTCTACGATCTGGCGACCTTACGCTTCAGCGGCGGCCGTTCTGCGATACGGCGGTACCAGGTGGACCCGACTATCGCCGCGATCTCGACCATCATCATTGCGGTGACCACGCTGCTGCAGGTGTTTACGCAGTTCGTGGGGCGGCGTAAAGACGACTGAGGCAAAAAGGCCGTCGCGCCTTAAAATTCGCCGATGCGACTTTCCCCGGAACAATGCACCGCCATTCGCACAAGCGTGTCCCAACTCGCGGGTGAAACCGCCCGCGTCTGGTTGTTCGGCTCGCGTGTCAACGACGACGCGCGAGGTGGAGATGTAGATCTTCTGGTGGAAGTGGACGGCTTCGTCGAAGAGCCGGCCCAACTCTCCGCGCGGCTGGCGGCACGCGTCTCCAGAAGCATGTACGGCCGAAAGGTCGACGTGCTGATCAAGGCCCCAAATCTGTTGCACTTGCCAATTCACACCGCGGCGCTCGCGCAAGGGGTGCGTTTGTGAAACTGGCCGCTGCGCAGGTGGCCCGTCTTCAGTTTCTGGGGCGTGTGGCGGAAAAGGAATGCCTCCATCTGCTGGATACAGACGGCCGTTTGTTCAACGAACCATTCACGGCAGCGGTGGCAGAGAAGATCGCTGCGGACCCACTACTGGCTGAACGGCTGGACGCGTTTGTCAGCCGTTTCGGCAGGCTGCAAGACACCGTGGGCGACAAGCTGTTGCCAGCGTTGCTGAACGCATTGGGTGAATCATCCGGGCCGGCTATCGACAATCTGGACAAGGCGGAAAAATTCGGCCTCATCGATTCATCGGATAGCTGGATGGAGATGCGCCGCTTGAGGAACCAGATGGTCCATGAATACATTGAGGATCTCGCGGTTCTCTCGAGCGCGCTGCGCAGCGGCCACGGGTTTGTGCCATCACTGGTCGCGGCGGCGCGGAACTGCATAGCAGAAGCGCTCCGCGTTCTTCGGTAGGAGGCGTACCGCCTCTGATTCCAGCAGCGCTTTTGGGCGCGCTCGCGCCTGTAAAGTTGCATGCTTGAGGAGCCGAGCGCTCCGCCGGCCGG
>JANYBQ010000493.1 GCA_025360705.1 Betaproteobacteria bacterium
AGTTGTCCGCAAAATAGAGCCCGCGCTCATCTGACCAGTTGTAGTGCTTGTGAGCCTTGCGAGGATCGTCGTCTTCGAGCTCTCGGTAGAACTCCATCATGGCGCGACGGATCGCCTCGTGGTCCGCTCCGCTTTCCCGGCAAACCTCAACGTACTTGACGAGTACAGCTTCAGCGCCCTCTTTAGGTTTTCTCCACAACCCCTGCGCCAGAACCGCCGACTTGTCTCGTACGTAACAGACGATGTATTCGTGAACTGCTGCGATGAGTTTCGAGTCACCTTTCTTTGAGCGCTGCCAGATGACCTGAGCCACGAAGTTCTCTTCGCCGAAAACCTCGTCGAGCACCATGGTCAGCCGTGCAAGTTCATTGTCGTCGCACGAAACGAATATCGCTCCGGCTGAATGAAGGAGGTTCTTTGCCAACTTCAAGCGCGGGTAGATCATGTTCAGCCAGTCGGTATGAAACCGACCCGACGCATCAGTATTCGAACTGATCTTCTGCCCGCCCTCGACCTGCCCGGTCAGCTCCAGGTAGTTCTTGATGCTGTCTTGAAAGTTATCCGGGTAAACGAAGTCTTTGCCGGTGTTGTAAGGCGGGTCAATGTAGATCAGCTTGACCTTGCCGGCGTAACTCTTCTGCAGCAGCTTCAGCACTTCAAGGTTGTCGCCCTCGATCATCAGGTTCTGCGTCGTATCCCAATTCACGCTTTCTTCGGGGCAGGGTCGCAGGGTGCCGGTGCTCGGCGTCAGCGCGAGTTGGCGCGCGCGGCGTTTGCCGTGCCAGTTGAGTCCGTACTTTTCTTCCCGTCCGTCCAGGTTGCCGCCTAGCAAGGCTTTCAACACTTCAAAGTCGATGCGTCCTTCGCTGAATGCCTCGGGGAAAAGCGCCTTCAAATGACCGATGTTGTCCTGCACCAAGTCTGCGCTGTGGGCTTCGGCGCTGTTTTTGTCGATGGTGCGGATGGCTGCGACTGTGCCGGTTTTGGTTTGCGTCATGGTGTCGAAGTGAAATGTGTCGTGGCTCAGGCGCAGAGCCCGCGTTCGATCTGTTGGAGTTGGCCTTGCAGCCGTTGAATCCGCAGGTTCAGATCCACCCGGCGGTTCAGCTGGCGGGCCTTGGTCGCTGCGCCGCGCACCGTGGCAAGTTCTTGCTGCACGCGCCCTCGCTGCTCCAGGGCATCGCGCTGTGCCGCTGCGGAACGGGTGTCCACGCTGGTGGCAAAACGCCCTGTCACCCGCGCCACCGCCAGCGCCGTGATGCGGTCGGCGTAAGCCTGGTACAGCGCCGCCAGGTCCACCAGCGCGCCGCGTGGCAGTTGGTCCAGCGCTAGCCCTGCCAGAAATCCGGCTTCGGCAGGCGTCGGCGCCAGGGCATTGAATGGATGGGTTTGCGCGGCGTCACCCAGCACCCACTTGCCAGCCTCACCGAGCGAGGCGCGCTTGTGCGCGAGCGAAAGCATGGCGCCGTCCGGCGTCTGTGCCACCAGCAACACGGGGTAAGGAATGGCGCGGTGAATCAGCTGGAGCAGGCGCTGGGTTTGCGACTCGCGTACGTCCGAACGCAGTTGTACGGAGACGAGCGCCAGTTCGATCACGTCGGTCGGTGGCTCCGTATCGTTGGTGGCTATGGTGCCGGCAACGGCACTGGCGCGGAATGCCGGCACACCCACGGTGCCTGGCTTCAGCGCGGCATGCCACCACAACTCGTCCACCGCCGAACCGATCAGGCGTTTGTCGGCGGCGGTGGGTGCGCCTTGTTCCACCAGCAGCTTCTTGGCAATGCGCTGCGTCACCAGCGCCTGATCGGGCAACCGGAAGGCCTGGATCAGTGTGTTGATCGGCATACCGCTTCAAGGGCCCGGCGTAAGCGGGTACTGGCGCAGGAAGGCTTCGGGGTTCAGCGCTGGCACGGGCGAGTTCTTGAAGTCGCGCTCATTGCGAGTAATGACGAATTGCGCCCCACATGCCATGGCTGCTGCCACCTGAAGCGCGTCCTCGAAATCGCTCATGGGCAAGTCCAGCGCCGCCAGCGCGTCTGCCCTGCCGGTCTGCGCTACGTCGGCCCAACCGAGCATGCCGCGAATGAAGTCGCGCCCCGACACGGCGGATTGTTGCCGTTCTATCAGGTAGGCCAGGGTGGCGACGGAATGCCAGGCCAGCCAGCCCTCATGTTGCCTGCCACACAGGCTAAGTAGCCGAGCCGACGCTGGAGCGCCGGGGCGCTGCAAGGCTACGTCCAGCAATACGTTGATGTCGAGCAAGAGGCGCATGGCGCTTCAGTGCACGTGTTTGGCCAGCAGTTGAGCCAGCCTTGGGTCCGCGCCTTCGACGGCCTTGGCCTGGGGCAATTTCAATTGACCTTGCCATTGCGTTACCCAGCGTTCAGCTGCGCCGGCGGCTACGCCCTGAGCCAGCAGCGATCGCTCAAGTGCCTCGCGCACCACGGCCGATTTGGAAATGCCACGCTTGCGGCTAACCTCTTTGAGCGCGGTGTTGAGATCGTCGGGAAGTTTGAGGGTGATGACATTCATGGCATGCTCCGGGTAATACCGTATATAACGTTGGATATTACCAGCGCATCAGCGCCAGCGTTCAAACAATGACTAGAAAAGCCACCACCTCGAAGTCGCCGATGCCCGCGAATTCACCCTTCCTGGCGTGCGTGCCACCGGGCGTGAACAGGCTGGCGACGGCGCTCTCTTGCGACTTGCCGACGATGCTGGCAACGGCTTGCTGCAGCAGCACCTGGTAGGGCTGCATCTGCCGGCCCGCGCTGGTGGCCTTGTCCAAATGTGCGCAGGCCTGGGCGTCGCACAGGTCGCGTCCCAGGCACAGGCCTTTTAGGCGATCGAGTATCTGTTTGGCTTGGTTATGGGGTAGCTGAACGGCGCCGTCAGCACCCACGTGCACCATGTAATGCGGCGCCAACGGGTAGCCGGGCTCGATGCCCAAAAGCGCTGCGTCGCCAACGGCGCGCAGGCAAAAAATAGCGCCCGGCGCCAGCGCGTCAGCCATGTTCGCGCCAGAGGTTCCGGCCGAACCCACCACTGCATAAGCGCCCAAAGGCATGGCGGCGACCTTGCCCGGATGCTCGCGCAAATAAGCAGCCAGCTCGATGCGGTAGTCAGCCAGGGTCAGGTCGGCAATCGAGATGCCGCTGGACAGGTCTTCCAGATCGATCACCGCGTCTTGCAGCTTCAACAGCTGTTGGCGGCGGTACTCCAGGTCGTTCATCAGGTTGCCGGCGTCGCGCTCGATCAGGTTCTCTTCGCCGGTGGCGGAGATGTCCAGCAGCACCATGCGGCCGCTGACACGCTGCTCCAGGCCAATGTATTCGTCCAGCGCCATGTTGGGCCAGAAGTTAACCAGCTGAATCACCGCGTTGGGCGAACCAATGCGGTCGATGCGGCCAAAACGCTGGATGATGCGAACCGGGTTCCAGTGAATGTCGTAGTTCACCAGGTAGTCGCCGTCCTGCAGGTTCTGGCCTTCCGAAATACAGTCGGTGGCGATCAGCAAGTCCAGCTCGCCCTCAATGGCGAATTCGGCCGGACGCTCCTTGGCTTTGGGCGCGAACGCGGTCAACACACTGGAGAGGTCGGTGCGCAGGCCGGGCAAATTGGTCTTGTTGGCGCCCGAGCCGGTGACCAATGCCGCATGCAGTCCCAGGTCGCTGCGTGCCCAGTCGGCGATGGTCTCAAACAGGTAGAGCGCCGTGTCGGCAAAGGCGGTGAAGATGATCAGCTTGCGATTCGGCCGGCCATCGACCGTGTTGATCGGGTGCGCGATCTTGTCCTGGATGAGTTCGCGCAACGCCGCCAGCTTGGCGTCGCGTACGCGGTCCACCGCGCGCGCGTTGGACATCAGGGTGGCCAGGCGGTTGCGGTCTTCGATCAGGTCTTGGCGCCAGCGGATGCGGTCCACGTCTTGCAACAACACCTTGACCTTGCGCCCGACCAGCAGCGACTCGAACTCCGGGTTGTCTACTTCCACGTCTTCTATGCTGACCTCGTCAATGGAGGCTACATGCTCGTTCAGCTTGGTCAGCAGGCCGTTCACGTCGGCAAGCTGCCGCTCCACCGTCAAACCGAAGGCGTGCACCGAGCTTTCCATGCGTTTGAGCAGGTTTACGCGCATCAGGTGAATCAAACTCTCTTCGCGATCGACCTGGCGAAAGATGCTCTCGCCACCGCGAATGGACACACTGTATTTGGCGTCGTATTCGGCCTGCTTGGCGGGCAGCACATAACGCAGCGGAGCATAGGCGCTGAGGTTCAGGCGGCGGATGTCGGTGTTGATGTCGGCGATGGGTGGGAACAGGCCGGCCAAGTCCACATCGGCCTTGACGTTGATGGGGCGCAATCGCTTGGGGAAGGTCCCGGTCTCAGCGGTGCCGTAATACTTTTCGATGTGTTTGCGCGAGCGGGCGATGGTTAGCAAGTCCAGCAGGCGGAAGTAGTCGAAGCCCAACATGTCCATCAGGCGCGCCGGACGGCGTTCGTCCTCCACCAGTTGCTGCCATTTGTTGAACTGGCCTTGCGCAAGACGCACCGTGGTTTCGACGCTGGGAAGACCGTATTGGCCCAATGCATCGTCGCGCCCTTCGGTGACGAAGGCGATCTGGTTTTTCAGGTCGGCAAGGCGGTTGTTCACCGGCGTGGCGGACAACATCAACACCTTGGTTTTCACGCCGGCCTGAATCAACTGCTGCATCAGCCGCGTGTAGCGGCTGTCGCGGTCGCGGTGGTTCTGCTTGTTGCGAAAGTTGTGCGACTCGTCGATGACCACCAGGTCGTAATTGCCCCAGTTCACGTGCGCCAGATCGATGTCGCCCGATAGGCCGCCGTCGCGCGACAGGTCGGTGTGGTTCAACACGTCGTAGTTAAAGCGGTCGCCGGCCAGCGAATTGCGGCGGTCGTTGGTTTTGTAGAGCGTCCAGTTGTCGCGCAGGCGCTTGGGTGCCAGCACCATGACGCGGTCGTTGCGCAACTCGTAGTACTTGATGACCGCCAGCGCCTCAAAGGTCTTGCCCAGGCCCACGCTGTCGGCCAGGATGCAGCCGCCCAGGCGCTCGAGTTTGTCGATAACACCCACGGCCCCATCACGCTGGAACTTGTACAGCTTCTTCCAGACCTGGGTGTTGCGGATGCCGGTGGCGCTGTTGACGATGCGCTCTTCGTCCAGTTCGTCGCCCATATCCTTGAACAGGTTGTAGAGCACACCGAAATAAATGCTTGAAGGCGCTTCGTGGTCGGCCAGCAGGCGCAGCTTTGTCATCAGCACTTGCTTGGCGCCGGGGTCGTCCGCCACGGTGTTCCAGGTCGCATCGAACCAGTCGGAATACATGCGCCATTCCGCCTGGTTCTCGGAGCACTGGATCAGGCTGAACGGGTTGCCTGGCGCCAGGCCGAGGCCGGTGGTGGTCAGGGCCGAGTCCCCGGTAATAGCCAGACCCAGGTCCTGTGAATGGGCAGGGTTGCTGGAAGACGCGATCAGTGCGGCTTGCGGCAACGCGCCCGACACCGAGCGCAGCGCGACATCACCTTCCAGCCAGTTCAGGAAGTCAGCCGCAATGCCGCGACCGTCGAGCGCGTTGCGGCGTTCGCGGTCGTATTCATCGCCGAGCAGCCCGTGTTGCAAGGGGTCTTCCGCAGGTGCGGCTGTGTTCCCGTTCAGCGGTGCCGAACGGCTGCGCGAGATGGGTGCCGTGCTTTTTGAAAACAGCAGCCGCGTCGGGCCGCTGGTGGCAAGTTGTTCTTTGAGCGCCTCGAAGGCGTACAGGGAGATGCCGGGGGTAGCGGCATCAAAGGCTACGTGCTTGCCAAGCCTCCCGACGAGATTGTCAATGACACGGTCGATGCCTATATTCTTGATGAGGCGCATCGCGCATTGTCACCGATCGATCAAGCGCCAAGCCCCCGAGATTGCGCTGGTTTCAAGCGGCGACAGGCACCCCCGCCTTGGCCATGGCGGCAATCAAGGCGTCGTCCTGGGTGGCCAGCGGGATGCCGCGGCGCACGGCCAATTCAAGGTAAGCCGCATCGTAAGCACTCAGGCCATGGCGAGCCGCGATCTCGTCGAGTGTGCTGATGGTCACCGGCTCGCGGTCCACCTTGATGCGCAGCGCGGATGCCGCGGCAGCCAGCTCGCGGCGCTTGTCGGCTGTGATGCGCTTGCGTCGCTGCGCGCGCAGCAGCAGGTTGCCCATCTCCAGCAGCCATAGCGCTGGCACCCACACGTCGTGGGTCGCGGTGGCATGCAGGGCCGATTCGGTGCGAGGGTTTGCTTCGTCGGGCAGAAACCAGGCCGCGCTGACCGACGCGTCCACCACAAAACCGGACGCGCTGCTCGCCATGTTCAGCGCCGCCCTTCGCGGATCAGGTCCCTGCTGCTCAATCGGCCCAGGCTGACACCCTGCCGACTGGCGCGCAGGCCCGCAATGGCGTCGCGCGCACGCTGCCCGGCATCTTCATGCGCGGGCGCTACCAGTCGTGCAACAACCTTGCCGCGGCGCGTGATGGCGATCTCTTCGCCGGCCTCGACGCGATGGACGAGTTCGGACAGGCGGTTCTTGGCTTCGAACAGGGCGATGTCGTTCATGGGCTGGCTCCGATTGACGTGAATCGGCATTGTACCAAGACAGAGCTAGCTAGCTAGCTATCTCATGTCATGGTTTCGTGGCGTACCGAAAGCGCCATGCCCAGCATGATGGCGGCCACCGCGCGGGCGTCGGCAGGCCGTCATGGACCGCCATCAAACTTGCGAACGCCCGTCGCGGAAAAGCGCATTGAGTTGATTGCCGGATGTCGCGTCGGCGAAACCATCGAACTTGCCATGTTCGGCCAGCGACTTGGCGGCGCGGATAAAACCGCCCCAGGCCGAGCGTGCCAATGCACCGCCCACGCTGACGCGCCGCACGCCGAGCGCGGCTATCTGCTGCACCGTCAGCTCGCTTGCGGAACCAACCAGCAGATTGAATGGTTTGGGGGCGATGGCCGCGACCACGGCGGCTATTTGAGCCGGCGTACGCAAGCCGGGCGCATACAGGCAATCGGCGCCCGCTTCGGAATAAGCCTTGAGGCGGCTTATGGTTTCGTCCAGATCGGGCCGCCCAACCAGGAAACACTCGGCGCGACCGACCAGCAGCGTATCGCCGCCCGCCTGGTCGATGGCGCTGCGTGCCGCGCGCATACGCTCGACCGCCTCGCCGATCTCGAACAGCGGCCTGGTTGCGTCGCCGGTAGAGTCCTCGATCGATAGTCCGGCGACGCCGGTCTCCACTGCCAGTCGAACACTTTCCGCGACACCTGCTGCGTCGGCTGCAAACCCACTTTCGAAATCGGCGTTGAGCGGCAAGTCGGTCGCCTCAACCATCTGACGCAAATGAGTCAACGCCATATCGCGCGAAATGGCGTTGTCCGCGTAACCGCGCGACCATGCAAAACCCGAGCTGGTGGTTGCCAACGCCTTGAACCCCAGGCTTTGCAGAAACAGCGCGCTTCCCACATCCCAGGGATTGGGAATGACGAAACAACCGGACTCGTGCAACTGGCGAAAGATGCGCCGTTTGGTAGCGATGCTTGGACGCGGCTTGGTCATGTGGAAGTCTCAGGTGGAAGGCTGGATTAGATTTTGCCAGCGCGCGCCGTGCTGCGGGAGGGGGCGAAATTCCTGCGCCAGAAGGCGGCTTCACGCCTGTACCAGCGTGGTCACGCGACGCCGGGTGCGTTCGCGCAACGAACATTCCCGCAAGGTGTCCGCCAGCGCGTCGAGATCGGGAATGCCAAGGATCACAACCGATGGAAAGTTGGTGTCGGACGACCGCAGATGCAACATGCATTGACCCGCCAGCCGCATACCCAGCGGCTTTAGCACATCGAAATGGTCGATGCGAAACAGCTCCACGCTTTCTTTCGCCTTCGACAGAATGCCGCGCTCGATCCGAACGCGTTGCGAGGTGATCTCATAGGTCGTCGAGATGCTGCGGACCCAGTAGACGACGAACGCGATGCCGAGCGTGACTACGACAATCGGCCACTGCCAGAAGCTGTAAATGACGGCGGGGTGGCCGGCGAACAAGGTCTTCTCGGCTTCGCCTTCCCTGGCGGCCAGGAAAGCTCCCAGGTCGGTATTGCAGAACCGGCATTTGATGGCAGCGGCCTTGATGGTTTCCGCGCACACCGGGCATGTTTTGGTGTCGTCACTCATTTATCAATCCCCTTGTGGCGTCTGCCAGGCGAACTGTTCGCCGATATTGTGCGTCAGCGCGCGGCCGACTTCGACCGGCTGACCAGCACCAGCGCCACGCCGCCCAGAATGGCTGCCGACGCCAGCGCCAGCCGCAAGGATACGGCTTCCGACAGCACAAATACGCCAGCCAGTGCCGCCATGGGGGGCACCAGCAGCTGTACCGTGGCCGCGCGCATGGCCGAAAGACCGGGCAGCGCTGCGTACCAGATGGCATAGCCTATGCCCGACGTCAAGGCGCCCGACGCGATGGCCAGCGCGACACCTGCAGTGCTGGCGTGAAAAGATTTCACGAACAGCAGACTCAATACCAGGGCAAACGGCGTTGCGCGCCAAAAGTTGCCGGCGGTCGCCGCCAGCGGGTCCGAACTCTTTCGGCCGCGCAGCGAATAAACGCCCCAGGCGATGCCGGCCGCGGCCATCAGCGCCGCACCGAGTGGCGCCGGGGCCGCGAAACCGGGCGCCACAAGGTACAGCATCCCGGTCAGAGCCAACCCCAATCCGATCCAGGCGCTTGCGGCAAACCGCTCACCGGCATACAGGCCGGCGCCGAACATCGTCAGCTGGACTGCGCCGAACAGTATCAAGGCCCCGGTTCCGGCGGCCAGCGTCAGATACGCAAACGAGAAACACGCCACATAGACCCACAACATGATTGCCGCCGGCCAGTCGGCATTCGCGGTCGTTGGCCGCGTCGGCCGAAGCCGCATGAGCACAGCCAGCATCAGTGCGCCCGACACCAACCGCACGCTTCCGAAACTGGCCGGATCGATGGCGGTTTGGGCCAATGCGAGGCGGCACAACAGGGAGTTGGCCGCGAAGGCGAGCATGGCCGCGGCGGTCAGGGTCAGGGTACGCAGGCTAGTCACGGCGCTGGCGGCCAAGCCGCGGCTCAGGAGCTGAACAGGAAGTTCATCACGTCGCCGTCCTTGACCACGTACTCCTTGCCTTCCGAACGCATCTTGCCGGCGTCCTTGGCGCCTTGTTCGCCCTTGAACGCTATGTAGTCGTCGAACGCAATGGTCTGGGCGCGGATGTAACCCTTCTCGAAATCGGTGTGGATCACGCCGGCGGCCTGCGGTCCGGTATTACCGACATGGATGGTCCAGGCACGCACTTCCTTGACACCGGCCGTGAAATAGGTTTGCAGGCCCAGCAGCTTGAAGGCCGCGCGGATCAGGCGGTTGAGACCCGGTTCCGTCTGGCCCAACTCCGCGAGAAACATCTGTCGGTCTTCGTCGCTCATGTCGGCCATCTCGGCCTCCATCTTCGCGCTGATCGCCACCACCGGGGCGTTCTGGGCGTTGGCGTATTCGCGCAGCCGGTCCAGAAACGGGTTGTTCTCGAAACCATCTTCCGCCACGTTGGCCACGAACATGGCGGGCTTGGCGGTAATCAGGAAAAACTGCTTTAACAACGGCAGTTCTTCCTTGCTGAAATCGAGCGTGCGAACCGGCTTGGCCTGGTTAAGCGCGGCCTGGCATTTTTCGAGCAGCGCTACAAGTTTGATCGACTCCTTGTCGCCCGAACGCGCGGTCTTGGTGACGCGGTGCAAGGCCTTGTCAACCGCAGTCAGGTCCGCCAGGCACAACTCGGTCTGGATCACTTCGATGTCCGATATCGGGTCCACCTTGCCGGCCACGTGAATTACGTTGTCGTCCTCGAAACAACGCACCACATTGATGGTCGCATCGGTTTCGCGGATATGGGCCAGGAACTTGTTGCCCAGGCCCTCGCCGGTGCTGGCGCCTGCTACCAGGCCCGCGATGTCGACAAATTCGACGATGGCCGGAACCACGCGCTCGGGCTTCACGATAGCCGCCAACAGAGCCAGCCGCGCATCCGGCAACTCGACGATGCCTACATTCGGTTCGATGGTGCAAAAAGGATAGTTTTCGGCAGCGATTCCGGCCTTGGTCAAGGCGTTGAAAAGCGTGGACTTGCCCACGTTCGGCAACCCCACGATGCCACACTTCAGACTCATGCAATACCCCAAAAATCAGGGTGTCAAGTGTAAGTCATCGAGCTTGTGGCCCGGCAATTTTGCGCCGGGCGGCCTCGAGGAAAGTCAGACCTCAGGGGCAGCGCAGTACGTGAAGCGACAAACATGGGGACGCGCTTCAGTTGAACCGGTAGTTGCCGGTTACCGCCTGGCCGACTTTCAATATCGAGTCGATGCCGTCGATCACGATGGCGTTCATGCCAAACGTTATTGCACCGCCAACACGCGCGTCCTGGCGGTAGGCCTGTAAGGTGTCGCCGACCTCGGGACTGACGGCAGCTGTAAGCGGATCGATATTGGGTATCGGGCACCGTGGGCAGGGTTTCACGGGCCGCAACGAGACCAATCCGGCGTCGGTGGCGATGGATATGCCGTCGATCCGGTCTTCGTCGTGCTCGTCTACGCCGGACAACACGATATTCGGGCGAAAACGTTCCATCTTTACAGCCGCATGTCCTTGCCCATCCAGGCGCCGATTCAGTCCGTCCAAAGAGGCCGTGCCGACTACCAACAGCGGAAAGCCGTCGGCGAACTGGTTGAACGCCTCCACCCCTCTGGTCCATGTCATCTTGGACAAGCGCCGATAGTCCGGATCGAAACGAACCAGCCGGTATTTTTGCCGGCCGGTGCTTCCAGCGTCGCTTGGCGAGGTGGTCAAAAAATCGCTGAACCACTGCGCGGCCAGGTCGCCCATGTCGAACGCGCTCACCACGTCGTCCCACACCCTGACCTGCGTGGCCTTTTCCACCCGGTCGATCTGCAAATGCAGTGCCAGCATGCCAGGCGCCCGCAATACGACTTCATGCGTTTTAAGCTGCGGCTTGATGAGCGCCATACGCGGTAGTACACGCTGGGATACAAAAACGCCATCCACGTCCACCACCATCCAGGCCCGGTCCAGGTCCAGACCGGTTTCGGTCAACACGGATTCCTGCAACTCGACGCCGGCACAGGATTTGATCGGATAGACGAACAGGCGCGCAATCGCGCCGTTGACATCAAAAGCAGTTGCCGTGTTTTCGTTCAAGGTGGGGTACTCGCGATGAATGGAGAAAGCTGGTGCGGTGTTGTTCTAAGCCGAGGGCGCAATTTTGCACTGCCTTTTACAATCCCGACGATGGCAAGAACCCTGGACATTTGTATTCGTGGCGGCGGCATTGTCGGACAGACGCTGGCGCTGCTGCTGGCACGCGAGCGCCTGCGAGTCGGCCTGGTGGAACCGGCAGCCACCGACGCGCAAGCGCGTTCCGACGTGCGGGCGTATGCGCTTAACCAGAAATCGATGGAGTTGTTGCAAAGCCTGCGTTGCTGGCCGGACGCGCCTGACGTTACCGCGGTGTCGGCCATGCACGTCAAGGAGGCGGGCGCGGGTGTGGTCAATTTCGACGCCGCGCGTTATGGCGTGCCGGCCCTGGCCTGGATCGTCGATGTGCCGGCACTGGAATTTCAACTCGCCAGAGCCGTGCGGTTCCAGCCGCAAATCGAATTGCTCGATGCGGCGCAGCCAGCAACGCTGACCGTGGTTTGTGAAGGCCATTCCAGCGCTTCGCGCCAGCAGTTCGGCGCCGAGCTGGACGTGACCGCTTATCCGCAGTGGGCAATTGCCGCGCGCGTGCGTTGCGAAACTCCCCACTTGCAGGCGGCGCGCCAATGGTTTACGCCCGCCGACATCCTGGGCTTTTTGCCGCTCGACGGCGAACACGGGAACTCCATGGCCATTGTGTGGTCTGTCGATGAAGCTCTCAAGACGGAGTTGCTGGAAGCCAATGCCGAAGTGTTCGCGGACAAATTGCGGTTGGCCAGCGAAAACCAGTTCGGGCATTTGACGCTGATAAGCGAACGCGCGGCATGGCCCTTGCAACTTGCGCTGGCCCGACATTGGTGCGGCGTCACCCATGGCGAAGCCTGGGTGCTGGCGGGGGATGCGGCACACACAGTGCATCCGTTGGCCGGCCAGGGGCTTAATCTGGGTCTGGCAGATGTGCGGGAATTGGCGAACATGATCTACGGCAGGGACTATTGGCGTGAAGTAAACGACGAAAAAATGCTGCGTCGTTACGAGCGTGCGCGCAAAGCCGACGTGGCGCTGATGGGCGCCGCGACGGACGGCTTGCAGCAACTGTTTGCACGCACGGGACCGCAGTGGCGAAGCGTGCGAAACTGGGGTATGAACGGGTTCGAGCGCAGTGGCTTGCTCAAGCGTTGGGTGGCGCGCCGGGCGATGGGCATAGACGCGAGACCGCGCTCTGCCAATACTGAAATTGAGGGGACTGGACCGCGATGAAGCTTATTAAAACCGTGTTGGTGACGCTGGGCCTGTTGGCTGTTTTCGCGGCCTGGGGTCAGGAAGCGTTGATCCGCAAAAATCTGGGCGAGCGTATTGCACAGCTCAAGAACATCGACGAGGTCAGCAAGAGCCCGTTCGCCGGCCTGTATGAAGTTCGCGTCAACGGCACCGATATTTTTTATACCGACGCCGAAGGCAATTTCCTGATCCAGGGCAGCCTGATCGACACACGCCTCAAACGCAACCTGACCGAAGAGCGGGTCGAAAAGCTCTCGGCAATCGACTTCGACAGCTTGCCGATCAAAGACGCTTTCACGATCGTGCGCGGCAACGGCAGCCGCAAACTCGCGGTTTTTGAAGATCCGAATTGCGGTTACTGCAAACGCTTCGAGCGCGACCTGCAAAAAGTGGACAACGTCACGATCCACATGTTTTTGTACCCGATCCTGGGCGCCGACTCGGTTGAAAAAGCAAGGAACATCTGGTGCTCCAGGGAGCCCGGCAAGGTCTGGCAGGACTGGATGGTGCGCGAGCGGCCATTCCCCGCGACGGCTACTCCGGCTTGCGACGTAACTGCGCTAGCACGCAACGTCGCGCTGGGCCGCAAGCACAAGATCAGCGGCACGCCAACGCTGTTATTCGCCGATGGCTCGCGGGTACCGGGCGCCATCACTTCCGCCCAGGTGGAAAAATACCTGGGCGATGCCAAGTAGCGTGGGTTTGCGCGGCGCCCCGAAAAGTGCCGCCAAACGCAGCCTAAGTTCGCGTAAGGTCGCGGCTGTCCATTACCGCGTCGAGATAGCCGACCTCCATGCCCACCTGTTTCGCGTCACGCTCACAATTGCCAAGCCGGCCGCCACGCAGCGTTTGAGCCTGCCGGTGTGGATACCCGGCAGCTACCTGGTGCGGGAGTTTTCAAAGAATCTGCAAAACTTGCGCGCGGTTAAAGGAGCCCAGGCCGTGCTGCCAGTCCAGTTGGACAAGTGCACCTGGGAAGTCGCCGGCAACACGACCAAGCCTCTGGTCGTGACTTACGAGATTTGTGCATACGACAACTCGGTGCGCAGTGCCTGGCTGGACGCGCGTCGCGGCTTTTTTAACGGAACCAGCCTGTTTCTGTGCGTCTCCGGCTGCGAGGCCATGCCGCATGTGATGGAGGTGGCAAGCAGCAAATGGGTGCGCGGCTGGCAGCTGGCCACCGCGTTGAAAGCCATCCAAACGGCGCCCAGCGGATTTGGCAGCTACCGGGCTTCCAACTACGACGAACTGGTCGACAGCCCAGTGGAAATGGGCCGGTTCTGGAGTGGCTCTTTCCTAACCTGCGGCGTACGCCACCGGTTGGTAGTGGCTGGTGCCACCCCCACGTTCGACGGCGAAAAATTGCTGGCCGACACCAAAAAAATCTGCGAAGCGGAGATTCGGTTCTGGCATGGCGCCCCCGATACCGCGCGCCTGTCGCACAAGCCACCGCAACAAGATTACCTGTTCATGCTCAACGCGGTGGACGACGCGTATGGCGGGCTGGAACACCGTAACTCGACCGCCCTGATTTGCACGCGCAAGGACTTGCCGCGCCTGTCTGGCAGCAACTCCGTGGTAACCAAGCCGCCGGAGGGTTACACCACACTGCTGGGTCTGATCAGCCATGAATATTTTCACACCTGGAATGTCAAACGTCTGCGTCCGGCGGAGTTCGCGAGGTACGACTATGGCCAGGAGAACTACACCGGTCTGTTGTGGTTCTTCGAAGGCTTTACCAGTTATTACGACGATTTATTGCTGCGGCGCGCCGGTCTGATTGACGATGGCGCTTATCTGAAAATGTTGACCAAGACAGTCAACCAGGTGTTGCAGACACCGGGCCGTCTGGTCCAGTCGGTGGCCGAGGCCAGCTTCGATGCCTGGGTCAAGTATTACCGGCAGGACGAAAACACCCCCAATCTCACGGTTAGTTACTACACCAAAGGCGCTGCGGTGGCTCTGTGTCTGGACCTGAGCCTGCGTAGCCACGGCAGCACGACGCTGGACGCCGTGATGCGAGGTTTGTGGAGCCATTGCAGCGCCGGTCCGATGACCGAGAGCGATCTGTGCAGCGTGTTGCGGCAACTGTCGGGACGCGCATGGACGGCCGAGATAAGCCGCTGGGTACACAGTACGCAAGAGTTACCGCTCAAGGAACTGATGGAGCAACACGGTGTTGCCGTATTGGAAGAGCCGGCGCAACCGGCGCAGGCACTCGGCCTGCGCGTAGTTGAAGGCAGTGGCATTCATATCAAGACGGTGTTGCGCGGCGGCGCAGCGGAACGCGCGGGCTTTGCCGCGGGGGACGAATGGATAGGCCTGGATAACAACGCCAAAAAGCCGGGGGCGGGCTGGCGTCTGATGCGGCTCGACGACCTGACGCTTTACGCCGCGCCCGGCGTCCCGGTTACGGCGCTGATCGCCCGCGACCGGCATTTGCTGCGGCTGCCACTGGTATTGCCCAAGGCGGTGACCACATGGCGCCTGGCGGTGCGTGACAGCAAGCTGCTCACAGCCTGGTTGTCGACATAAAAGCCGCCCTACCGGCGCGCGTCTTATTGCCCGGTGAATTTCGCGCCGTCATGGCCAATGCGGTGGCGCGCGCCAGGCATCCTGCAAGTTACCATCCCGCAAGGCTTTTCCCTTAGGATTGCAGCCGCAGAACACAACGGAGTACCCATGAATTACGAATCGATCGTCGTGCGCACCGAAGCCGACCGGGTGGGCGTCGTCACGCTGAACCGCCCCAAGCAACTCAACGCCCTGAACAA
>JANYBQ010000604.1 GCA_025360705.1 Betaproteobacteria bacterium
TAGGGCAGGGCATGCAGTTGCCGCGCGGACAGCTAAAGCTCAGCGCGCCGGTTTGGTGCGCCAACCGCCGGTTCGCGCGGCTGCTGGCGGACTACCGCGGCAAATACCCCGAGGTGCTGATCGATATCCGGCTCGAGAACCGCAAGGTGGACCTGGTGGCCGAGGGGTTCGATCTGGCGTTGCGCGCCACGCGGGAACCGTCGCCTAGTCTGATCGCAAGGCCGATCTGCCCGGTGCCGTTCCGCCTGGTGGCCGCACCGGCTTTTTTGAAGCGCTGCGGCACGCCGCGCACGCCTCAGGAGCTGGCGCAGTTTGACGCCATCGTGCCGAGTTATGTCGACATCAATGGCCTGGAGATACACGGCCCCACCGGGAAGACCAAGGCCAGGTTCAAGGCTGCCATGAAGTCGGACGACACCACGCTGAGCTTTCATGCGGTGCACGCGGGCCTGGGCATCGCATACCTTCCCGACTGGCTGGTGGCGGACGACCTTGCAACGCGCAAGCTGACACGCCTGCTGCCAGACCACGACGTACCGTCCGTCACGCTGTTCGCCGTCTACACCAGCCGCCGCTATATCTTGCCCAAGCTCAGAAGCTTTATCGACTTCCTCAGCGAAGCCCTGGGGCCGGCAGCAGAGGCGGACGCTTCAAAATCAGGCAGCATGGTGCATCTCCCAAAACGCGGCCTGCCACGGCGGCTCTAGTACTGCGATGCAGCGTCGCGGTAGTTGGCTCGCGGTTCGCGCGCATACGGTATCCTCGCCAAAAACCGACATGGGGCTTTGCATGAAACTACGGCATTGTGGCGTTCTGCTGCTGGCATATGCAGGTGCTGTTGCGGCGCAGGTAGCCGCGCTGCCAATCAAACCAGGTTCGGCCCCGATCGCCGCGCCGTCCGCGCTAATAGTCAGTTGCGACCCAGGCGGCTGCTGGGACGAAAACGGCGTCCGGTATGACGCCGCGGGCGCAGCAGTTTTTATCCGCCGCGACGGCAAAAGCTGCCAGTCGATCAGGGGGCGCATGCAATGCGAATAATTTGCTTGCCCATGAAGCATGTGATGTCCGGCCGCTTATGGAAACTGTCAGGCGGCAGCACGGAGCAAACGTGCCGGCTGTCACCTCCACCAGCCGATTCGTCATGAGGCGAACAGGACCCTTCCGATGACGTTCATGTGGCCACAATTCCTGTGGTTATTGCTGGCCGTGCCATTGCTGGTGGTGGTCTATGTCTGGCTATTGCGGCGCAAAAAAAAGCTTGTGCTGCGTTATGCAAGCCTGGTTATCGTCAAGCAAGCCGTGGGGGCTGGCATGAGTTGGCGCCGCCATCTGCCGCCGGCGTTGTTCCTGCTAGCCATCGCCGCGCTGTTGATCGCTGCGTCCCGCCCGCTGGCGGTCATTGCCTTGCCCGCCAATCAAAGCACCATCATCCTTGCCATAGACGTGTCGCTGAGCATGGCCGCGACCGATGTCAAGCCGAATCGCATGATTGCCGCTCAAGTGGCTGCGAGGGCATTTCTGAAAGAATTGCCCAAGAATGTCAAAGTGGCCATCGTTACCTTTGCCGGTTCCGCGCAGCTTGTTCAACCCGCCACGCTGAACAGGGAAGATCTGTTGGCGGCGATCGACAAGTTTCAGATGCAGCGCGGCACCGCTATTGGCAGCGGCATCGTTGTGTCCCTGGCCGAGTTGTTTCCGGACGAAGGCATAGACCTGGGTGAAATGACCTACGGCCAGCGGCGCGCTGGCATCGGCAATGACGAAACACGCAAAACCCGGAAGAAAGAAGCCATACCGGTGGCTCCCGGCTCGTTGGAATCGGCTGCTATCCTGCTGCTGACAGATGGGCGGCGCACTACTGGCGTGGACACGCAGGAAGCCGCAAAAATGGCCGCCGACCACGGCGTTCGCGTCTATTCTGTCGGCTTGGGCACGATAGACGGCCAAGTGATGGGGTTTGAGGGCATGTCGATATATATGCGGCTGGACGAGGTCAGCCTGAAGGAAGTAGCGCGAACCACGCAAGCAGAATATTTCTACGCCGGCACAGCGGAAACCCTGAAAACAGTCTATGAAAAGCTGAGTTCCCGCATGGTGGTGGAGAAAAAGGAGGTTGAGATTTCTGGCTTGCTCGCGCTGGCCGCAGCTGTTGTGGCGATTGCCTCCGTAGCACTGTCGCTGCGGTGGTTCCACCCGCTTCTCTGACCCCCTTACCTTTCACTTTCAAACGGTTGCCTACACCCGAGGTTCACCATCGCGATTGACGATGATGGTCGCGCCCGGTGGCGATGTCATCTGCACCCGATGATCCTGCCCGCGGAAACTGTAAGTGACATCCCATAAATCCGGGCGTGCCTGGCCTGGAACCGTACTGCAGCGCTGCACGTCCTGGGTTTGTGCCTGCGTACGGCTATCCCGGCCTACCGATGCGCCTACCGCTCCGCCCGCGATCGCCCCTCCTATGGTTGCGAGATCCCGGCCTCGCCCGTCGCCAATTTGGTGGCCCAAAATGCCTCCAATGATGGCGCCCGCGATACCGGCCGGGATATTTGAACGGCTCGGTTCCACTACCGCCTGCTCTCGGTCGATCCAGCAGCGCTGCTCGGGTGGTCCAACTATGGCGCGGACGGCTATCACATTGGCCTCGAACAGTTGCTCGTTGTCGCGACGACGCGGGTCGTAGAACGCGGCAGGCGGACGATTGTCTTGCGCGCGCGGGTCGCCGTTTGCGACCCGCAAGGAAGAAATCCGGTTATTCATTCCCATCGACGCCAGAGACGGATATTTACCCGGACGCAGAAAGACACATTGGCCGCTGTACCCGTTGCCGGGGCAGACTTCAAACCAGCCTCCTACAACTTCAACCGAGGAGGCGCGGTCGTTGAATCCGCTGCGATCGAAGTCGACTACGTCGCCCTGTGTGACGAAAGACCTGCCAACGAAGTTTTCACCTTGATAAAGAATCGCTCGTGGAAATCCCACCGCAGGAGGGCTATCGCTCCGCAAAGCCCGAACGGAGGAAATCTGGTTATCCAGGCCCATCGCTTTAAGTGACGGATACTTTCCCGGGCGCAAAACAGCGCATTGCCCACCGAACCCGGCATCGGTACAGACCTCCCAAGGCCCACCGAACACTTCGATCGCCGAAATACGATCGTTAAAGCCGGTTCGTCTCAAGTCGACCAGTTCAGTTTGCGTATTGAAA
>JANYBQ010000627.1 GCA_025360705.1 Betaproteobacteria bacterium
CGGTTGCCGGACGCTCATACACGTTGCGGGCCGTGTCGAGTTGTTCAACCTTGCCCGCATGCATGACCGCCACCCGCGTACCAAGGTTGAACGCCTCGATCTGGTCGTGCGTCACGTAGATGCCGGTAAATCCCACCTCACGGTGGATCGCCCGCAGGTGGGCGCGCAGTTCCACCCGCAACAAGGCGTCGAGGTTGGACAGCGGCTCGTCGAGCAGCATGATTTTCGGCTGCGGGGCGAGCGCCCGGGCCAGCGCGATGCGCTGCTGCTGGCCACCGCTGAGCATGGACGGCAGGCGATCCGCCAGATGGCTGCACTGCACCACTTCGAGCACCTGCTTCGCGCGCCTGTCACGCTCGGCGGCGCTCACGCTGCGCGCTCGCAACGGGTACTCCACGTTGCGCTGCACCGTCATGTGCGGCCACAGCGAATAGTTCTGGAACACCATGCCGATATCGCGCAGGTGGGTCGGCTGGTTGAAGCCGATCGAAGCATCGAACACGGCCTTGCCTTCGAGGGTGATCCTGCCCTCCTGCGCATCCTCCAGCCCGGCCACACAACGCAGCAGCGTGGTCTTGCCACAGCCGCTGGGGCCAAGCAGAACCAGCATTTCACCCGCCTGCACTTCGATGTCCACGTGGTTCACGGCAACCACTTTGTCGCCGCCTGGGTACATCTTGACCAGACTTTCAACCTTGAGTTCTTGCACCTGTCCTGTCCTTCTTTGAAGCCACTGCACTAGATCTTCTTGAGCGAATCGGAACCGCCGACCCACACGGCAACCAGCACGCCAACCACGGTCATGACCACCATGATCAGCGCCAGCACCGCCACTTCCGCATAGACGCCGCCGGCCCACACGTCGTACATGACGCTGCCGATGACTTGCGTGCGGGCCGAGCGCACCATCAGCGAAGCGCTGAACTCGTGGAACAGCAATACGAAGGTCAGCGCCGCCGTAGCCGCTATGCCTTTGCGGCACATCGGCAGCAACACCTGCAGCAAGGAGCGCAGCGGCCCCGCACCGCAGGCCCGGGATGCCTCCAGGAACTCCTGCCCGGTTGCCACCAGGGTGGTGAACTGCAGCCGGGTCGAGTGCCCGACCATCAGCGTGATGTAGGTCACCACCAGCACCGTGGTGGTGCCGTATATCTGGATCGGTGGCTGCGAATAGGCAAACAGCAGCCCGAAGCCCATCAGCGATGCCGGAACCGCCATCGGCAGGGTGGCCAGGAAATCGATCGCGATGCGGATCGGACGCAAGATGCGAGTGGACTGCAGCAGCGCGAAAGCCATGCCGAAGCCGAGCGGAATCAGCACGGCGATTGCCATGACCGATACCTTGACGCTGGTCCACACCGCGTTGACCAACTCCTGATTGCCCAGAACCGATTTCCAGTGCCGCAGGGTGAGTTCACGCATGACCATCGATCCGCTCCAGAACGGCGACAACGACACATAGATCAGCGCCAGCAGGGGCAGGATGGTCGTGATCAGAAGGTAGAGCCCGATGACCACGGCCGCCCACCAGCGCGTCTCGCGCATGTCGTACTGGGCCCGCGCCGACACCACCACGAAACGCCGCTGCTCGCCCAGCGCCAGTTTCTGCAGCAGCACCACGACCAGCCCGGCCACCAGGATCGGGAATCCCAGCGCCGCGCCGAGGCCGAAATCGATCGGGTACTTGAGCGTCAGGTGAAACATCTCCGTGGTCAATACATCGATGCCGGTGGAGCGCCCCAGCAGCAGCGGCGCGGTGAACTGCCCCATGCCCAGCAGGAACACCATGCCGGCGGCGGAGATGATCGAGGGGCGCAGCAGCGGCAGCGTGATGGTGAACAGGCGCCGTACCGGCGATGCGCCGCAGGCGGCGGCGGCCGACTCCAGTTCCTGGCCCATATTCTTGAGCCCGGTAAACACGAACACGTACACAAAGGAGCTCAGCAGCAGGCCGGTGATGAGCACAATCCATTTGACGGTGTAGATATCAAACGGCCCCTCCTCCAGTCCGGACAGGAAAGGCAAAGCACGCAAGGCGATGTTGAGGTAACCGACCTTGGGCGAGAGCAGAAAGATCCAGCCGGTCACCGCCGCCACGGCCGGCACGATCAGCGGCAGCAACGGAGCGAGTTCGCCGATACCGCGTACACGGGCGGGTAGCAGCGACGCGCACCACGCCAGCAAAGTGCCCAGCACCACGGCCATCACACTGGAGAGCAGGGCCAGGATCACCGTGGTCCTCACGGTGTCGCCAATACGGCGCAGCTCCGCCATGCGGCCAAAAGCGGCCCCGCCGTCGGCAAATGCGCGCCATTGCAGCTGCAGGATGGGCCACACCACCGCGAAGCCGACCACGATGGCAATCACCATCCAGCCGGCCTGCGGCGCCACCTTCCTGCGCAGCAAACCGCCGCTGCCCCACCACACCCGACCCGGGGTACCCATGTTCGAACTCACGGCATCAACTCCCATGACCCCGCCGTGCGGGCCACACCTGGCGCGATCAGCGTGCCCCGAAGAGCTTGTTCCACTTGGCTTCGAAGGCCTTGAGGGATTCCGGAGTTGCCTTGTCCCAATCGAGCAACTGCATGTTCAGCTTGCGCACGTCGAGCGAGCCCGGAATATTGGGCAGGGGACTTGCCGCTTCTTCGTTGCCGACTATCGCGGCCTGGCCTTTGGGCGACATCAGGAAGTCCATCGCAACCAGGGCTGCGTTGGGATTCTTTGCCCAGCCGACCACAGCGCCGCCGTAGCTGAAGCCATATGCCGGGTTGGGGATCACCGTTTTGAAAGGTGCATTCTGGGCGTGCAGGGCGTTATCGACCGGGATTACCGAGAACGCGTTGGCCGTGATCTCGCCCGAGGCGGTTGAATTGACCGCGGCCACGGTGCTCGGGTACATCTTCACATTCTGGGCGGCCAGTTTTTCCAGGTAGCCCGGATAGGTGTCGTCCAGCCATTTGTACCAGATCGTCACAACTTCGGCGACCAGCGCTGTCGACCCGACCTTGCCCGCAAGTTCAGGCCTGAGCAGGTCCTGGTACCCGGTCATTGGCGTCTTCACCAGATTGGTGTTGTAGTTCATGACCCACGGGTTGATGCCCAGAAACACGATCTGGCCGTTTTTCATGAACGGCTCCGGCCAGGCGGCCGCATTGGGGCCGACCGGGGTCTTGAGCAAACCCCTCTTCTGGATGTCCATCGCCCATCGCACGTCCGCCGTCAGCATGGCGTCGCCGCCTTCCACGTTGGGCGCGGCGCGCTCCTGCTCGAACTTGATGGTCATGGCGGTGCCGATCACCCGTACCAGTTCCATCTTGATGCCGGGGTAGGCCGCATTGAATGCAGCCACGATGCGATCGTGCACGGCCGGTGCCATGGTGCCGTAGACGATGACCTTGCCCTCCTTGCGTGCGGCGTCGAGGATTTTGGTCCACTCGGCCGGCGACACGGCGCGCGAATTGGCCTGCGCAAGCGCCGTTGCGACCGGCAGCGCGCTGCCTATCGCCAGGGCAGCGCCCAGCACCAGGGCGCGTCGGGTCGAAAACAGCCCTGCACCGGATTTTTTGGATGTTGTCGTATTCGTCATGTCTTCCTCGTTGAAAAATGCTTTCTGGGATACACCAGTGGCCACGGAATTACCACCGCTGGAAATGCTTGCGGACGGCTTCACGGCAGCAGGATTGGCAGATACAAAAATATCGCCAATGCAAGCTATATATAATTATCGTACCATCAGAATATATTTTTTAGATGCGAATGCATGGTTTTTGCGCATCGGGCCAGCCGCCGGAAGAGCCTGTCTCGGCGACTTACAGCGCCTGCACAAAATCCGCCAGACTGGGGTCTCGCGCCAGAATCTGCGCGCCAATGAACCGGTTCCAGTAGCCCTCGGCGCCGTAGGCGGTACGCCAGTCGTGCATGCGTCGCGTCAGTATGCCGAGCTCGTATTCGTCTGTCATGCCGATGGCGCCATGGATCGCGTGGGCGGTCGCGGCCACCAGGCTGGCGGCTTCGCTGGTGCGCGATTTGGCCACCGAGGCCACCAGCAGCGATGGCGCGCTGCCATGCGAACGAAATGCAGATTCCGCCGCGATGGACGCTGCCAGCACGTGTTCAGCCATCACGCTCAATTGCTGCTGTATCGCCTGGAACTTGCCAATGGATTTGCCAAACTGCACGCGATTGTTGCAATAGCCCAGCGTCATGTCGAATGTGCGTTGCATCGCGCCACTCAGCATGGCGGCGGCCACGGCCGCTGCCATGGCGCTCAGGCGCTCGCCCCCTTCGGACAGGCGCAAGACCGGCTCGGGCCCGTGCCAGCGCAGCGTGGCAACAAGGCTCCTGGGGTCGCCCACCGTCTCCCGCTGCGCCGTGGCACATGGCAGCAACAGCAGTGCGTCGCCATCACGCGCCAGCACGTAGTCTGCGGTAGCCCCGTAAGGGGTCAACTGGCACACCACACCGGTGGCCTCCGTGCGGCGTAGCCGGGTGGCCAACGTCACCATGCCTGCGGGCAGCCTTGCGCTCCCCAGGGCGCGCGCCACGATGGACTGCGCCAGGGGTACCGGCACTGCAAACCGGCCCAGGCACTCGAGGATGGGAAACAGTTCGGGCAACGGCAACGCCGCGCCACCCTGCTCTTCGGCCAGAAGAAGGTCCAGGAATCCCGCTTCCCCGATGTGTTGCCACAACACGCTGGCCGAGCCGCCGGCTTCGACGCGCCGTATATCCGCGCTGGTGCAGTGGTCAGCCAGAATCTTTTCCATCGCTTCAAGGAACATGTTCATGATGGTAGGTCGGTTAACGAAGGCCAAGCCCGCGCGCGATCATGCCGCGCAGGATCTCGCGCGTGCCGCCGCGCAGCGAATAAGCGGGCGCCATCTGGCTCACATAGGCCAGGGTGCGGAATAACTCGGCATCCAGATCCGCGTCCTGCTGCATGCCGATCGTCGCTTCGATGATGGCCGGAATGGACTGCTCGAACTCGGTGCCCAGGTCCTTGACCAGCGCCGCCTCCACCACCGGGCTTTGCCCCAGCGCGAGCCGGGCGGTCACGGTGATGGACATGTTGCGCAACGTGGCCAGATGCACGGCGAAGCGGCCAATGGTTGCGGCATGAACCTGGTTGTCGGGGCGCTGGCGCAGCGTGTCGATCCAGTGCTCGAGCAGCACGATGCTGGAGTAAATGCGCTCGGGCCCGCTGCGCTCAAAAGCCAGCTCGGCATTGACCTGCACCCAGCCGCTGCCCTCCGTGCCTACCAGCGCGTCGGGGGCCAGTTGCACATTGTCGAAAAACACCTCCGAAAAATGGGCGTCACCGCTGATGTCGCGAATCGGCCGAACGGTGATGCCGGGCAATGACAGATCGACGATGAACTGCGACAGGCCGGTCTGTCGGTCCGCCTTGTCGCCCGAGCTGCGTACCAGCGCAATCATGTACTGGCTGTGGTGGGCATTGGTGGTCCAGATCTTCTGGCCATTCAATACCCACCCTGCCGCATTGGGCCGCGCGCGCGTTGCCACGCTGGCCAGGTCGGAACCGGAGCTGGGTTCGCTCATGCCAATGCAAAAAAAAGCGTCCGCGCTGCAGATGCGGGGCAGGTAGAAGGCCTTCTGCGCCTCGGTGCCGAACTTCAGTATCAACGGCCCGCTCTGACGGTCCGCGATCCAGTGCGCCGACACCGGTGCTCCCACGGCCAGCAACTCCTCCACCAGCACGTAGCGTGAAAACGCGTCCAGGTTGGCTCCCCCGTATTGGGCCGGC
Source organism: Betaproteobacteria bacterium (assembly GCA_025360705.1). GTDB lineage: Bacteria > Pseudomonadota > Gammaproteobacteria > Burkholderiales > Burkholderiaceae_C > CAISIP01. The sequence continues at coordinate 5,768 of JANYBQ010000627.1, forward strand.
AGCGTGACGCCCACCCAGCCGCGGGCGGCCAGTTTCTTGCTGAAGCCGGCATCGAAACCCATCCACGAGCGGGCACGGATATGCGCCGGCACAGGCCCTAGAGCGGACCGCAAAAAAGCCTTGACTTCGGCACGCAGGCTCTGCGCCGCTGCCGGAAGTGTGGCCAGACGCAGCTGGCTCAACAAACTACTCACAGATAGCTCCAATTCTCTTGTTGCATGGGGCCGCAAGACGGCCGCCCTGCGCGGGTGCCGGGTGTTATCGGGCTTGCATATAAACTTTGCAGCACTTAAATATTATTCAAGCAGGATACCCGATGCCCGATTTTCTCAAGTACGAACAGGACGGCCACGTGGTCACCCTGACCATGAACGAGCCCGAGCGGCGCAACCCGCTCACCGGCAACTCCGCCGTGCCGGACTTCCTGGCTGCCATCGACCGGATCCACGAGGACCCCAACGTGCGGGCCGTCATTCTCACCGGGGCCGGCACCGCGTTTTCCTCCGGCGGCGATGTGCGCAACATGCAGCGCCAGTCTGCTGGCGAGGTGCCAGGCATGCAGATCCGCCACGAATACCGCACCGGTATCCAGAAGTTGCCGCTGGCGTTGTTCAACCTCGAGGTTCCGGTGATCGCCGCGATCAACGGTGCGGCCGTCGGCGCGGGCCTGGACCTGGCCTGCATGTGTGACATACGCATTGCGTCGGACAAGGCGAAATTCGCGGAGAGCTTTGTGAAGCTGGGCATCATCCCGGGTGATGGCGGCGCCTGGCTGCTCCCGCGTATTGTCGGCATGTCGCGTGCCGCGGAAATGGTGTTTACGGGCGACACGATCAGCGCCGACGTCGCCCTTCAGTGGGGCCTGGTTTCCCGCATAGTACCGGGGGCCGAACTGCTGGCCACCGCCCATGAAATGGCAGCTCGCATCGCAGCCAATCCGGGCCATGCGGTACGCCTGTCGAAACGCCTGTTGCGCGAAGGCATGCACACACGGCTGGACACGATTCTGGAGATGGCCGCTGCTTTCCAGGCGCTGGCGCACCAGACCGACGAGCACCGTGAGGCGGTTACTGCTTTCCTCGAAAAGCGGCCCGCGGTCTTCAGCCGTTGACCTTGATCCAGTTGCCCAGAAACACCGACTGCATCTGCGCAACGACCGGTCCCTCAACCTGGAAGTGCGTGTCACGCCAATGGTTCGGATCCTGCGCGTGACCACTCCACTGCGGCGCTATTCCCACACCGCCCGTAAAGGCCATTCGGCCATCGACGACAAGGAGTTCTCGATGGGTTCGGTTGTTCAGGCGCCCAAGGTGCGACCAGTGCAGCGGATGGAACTTGCGTATTTGCACACCCGCCTTCGCCATTTCGTCGATCAGGCGCTGCTCCACCTTGGCGCTGCTAACCCAGTCCAGCAGCACGTGTACCTTGACGCCATTGCGAGAACGTTCAGCCAATGCATCGGCGAACTCCTGGCCGATATCACACGACCAATAGATGTAGGTTTCGAACCCGATTACAAAACTTGACCCGGACTGACCCTGACTGACCCGGACCCAGAAAACCTGACCATTCAAAAGTGGAAAATCCGGCATTATTTTTTCACCTGATGGGCAGGGAGTCATGTCGTGAAGAGAAGCAGGTTTCCAGAAGATGGCATGGACGCCCTCCCGGCCTTTTCTCTGGTCAAGATGGCGTCCCCAGAATATGCCATGTTCTCCATGCTGTCCGTCGACATCGCATGAGGCATTGGTAGTATTGCCGGGATCGATATCCATCAAATGTTATTGCACGCCTGCGGACTCGAAGAACCTGCCGCATCGACGCGCTACTGGCGCATCGCCGGCAACCGATCGCCTGATCCCTGCTACAAGAGCGCAACTATCGCCTCGCCAGTGATTTTGGTCTCACCAAATTGGTTGGTGGTAGCAATCTCCACCCGTACTCGGCGTTCACCGTCGGCCTCAAACTTCTCCGCGACGCGACCGGTACAGCGTACGGAGTGGTGGAGGTGCGTGATACTGACGAACCGCATGCCGAGGCTGCGGATATTTTGTTGTGGCACCCAGCGCGTCAACAGGCGACCAAGATATGCGGCAGAGAGCATTCCGTGTGCGAAGACGTCCTCCATGCCTGCCTTATGCGCAAAGTCCATGTCAATGTGTATCGGGTTGTGATCGCCGGAGGCGCCTGCATATAACGCCAATGTGGTCCGACTGAGCGGCGGGAGGTCAAGCGGCGGCAAGGCATCTCCAATCTCGATCGAAGTGAACGGCGGTTGCTGCATGGACAGTATCTCCTAAGCCGGACGAGCCGGAACCAAACAAGTAATACCATGCCACGTCATGGCTGACGAGGCAAGATGATGGAAACACAACTGGTCAATCGGTACGCGGTCAACATGCACGGAGTGCTGTCGTGTTATGACCGTATGTTG
>JANYBQ010000507.1 GCA_025360705.1 Betaproteobacteria bacterium
GCAAACGCCGACGGGTTGCCCGCGTAACTCCGGATACGGTCCAGCGCGGAGGCGGCAATCTGCGGACCCATGTCGTTCAACACCAGCCGTTCGATGCGGGTACGCAGAGCGCCGGCTGCGGCCACCAGACCGATTGCGCCGCCCATGGACGTGCCGATCCAATGGAACCTGTCCAGCCCCAGTTGATCCACCAATGCGACCGCCAAAGTGGCATAAAAAGCCAGGCAATATTCGTTTTTGGGATTGGGACTCCATTGGCTCAGGCCGCGGCCAATCGTGTCCGGGCAGATCACGCGGTAACCCATCGACGATGAACTGAGGTAGGCCGCCAGTTCGTCCATATCGCGCGACGTGCGGGCCAGGCCGTGCCATGCGATAACTACCGGCTTGTGCTGGCGCCCCCACTGCATGTAATGAATTTCGCGCCCGGCGCATTGCATGTAATGGGAGGTGGGCAGGTGGTTCACTTTTTCCCCTTCGGCCCAAGCCCGGCAACGCCCTGCAACCGCAGCCGCCCCACCACTCCGCTTGGAAAATAGTAAACCGACAACACGAACAAGACTCCGAGCCACAACAGCCAGCGGTCGGGCGACAACAACGCCGCGAGCCATGGCAGGCCACTGGCCGCGTCGCTGCCAAGTTTGAGAAGATCCTGCAGATAACTTTGGGCCACCATGAACAAAGCCGCACCGATCGCCGCGCCGTACAACGTACCCATGCCGCCGATCACCACGATCAGCAACACGTCCAGCATGATCTCGAACGATAGCGAGGTGTCGGGCCCGTTGTAACGCAGCCATAACGCAAGCATGGCGCCGGCCACGGTGGCGAACAGCGCTGAAAGGATGCTCGACGTGGTGCGGTACACCACCACGCGGTACCCGATGGCTTCGGCACGAAATTCGTTCTCGCGGATCGCCTGCAACACGCGACCGAATGGCGAGTTGACGATCCGCAGCAACAACAGCAGCGACACCAATGCCGTGGCAAACAGCAGGTAGTAACACAGCAACCGGCCGTCGATGCTCACGCCAAACAGCGGCGTGTCCATGAACTCCGTGCTCGGCAAGAGCAGCTGCGGCACCTTGAAGGTCAGGCCGTCTTCGCCGCCGGTGAAGTCCGACAGCTGCGACGCCAATGTCTGGAAAGCCGAGGCAACCGCCAGGGTAATCATGGCAAAGAAGATCGCACGCACGCGCAGTGAAAACAGTCCCACGGCCAGCGACAACCCAAACGACAACAACAGCGCCCCGCCCAATCCGAAAGCCAACGCGCTCCAGGTGGGACCGATGCGGGTGCAGGCGATAGCCACGCCGTAAGCCCCAATGCCGAAGAACATGGTGTGGGCGAAACTCACAATGCCGGTGTAGCCCAGCAGCAGATCGAAGCTTGCGACCAGCACGACAAATACCAATATCTTGGCGGCAACGCTGAGCGCCTTGACCCCCGGGAACAGAAACGGCGCAAACGCCAGTGCGATCAACAAGGCAAGCAACACCACGGCCAGCACCCGGCTGCGCGGAAAGTCGTTGGATAGGAGGCGGCTCAGCATCTCGCGCCTTATCGCCCGGTCACCGGATAAACGCCCTGGGGCCGCCAAAGCAGTACTGCCACCATCAGCGCGATGGTGGAAAACAACGTGGCCTGCGGCAGCAGGAACCCGGTGTAGTTGGTCATCAGGCCGACCAGCAAGGCGCCGATCAACGCGCCACTGGTGGAACCCAGGCCGCCGATGATGATGACGATGAAGATCAGCACATTGACCTGCGCGCCCATCTGCGGAATCAGGTTCTGCTGGAACAGCCCCCACATCACGCCGCCCAAGCCGGCCAGCGCACTGCCGACTACAAACACACCGACGAACAGGCGCCGGATGCGGTAACCCAGCGACTCGACCATCTCGCGGTCTTGCACGCCGGCGCGGATCAGCAGGCCGATTTTGGTGCGGTTGAGTGTCCAGGCCAGCAGCGCGAAAACGACGATACCGACCGCCACCGCGAACAGCCGGTACTTGCCGATCGATGCGTCACCCAGCAACAGCGAGCCGCGCAAGCCATCGGGCAAGGGCAGTGTCTTCTGCTGGGCGCCCCAGATCACCTTGATGAGTTCTTCGCCGATGATCATGCCGCCCATGGTGATCAGGATTTGTTTGAGATGCTGGCCATACACCGGGCGCACGATAAAACGCTCGAACGCCAGGCCGACGACGCCGGCGACCAGCATCGCGGCAAGCATCGCGGCAAGCACCGCGGCGAGGTTGCGCGCGATGTCGGTGGACGTGGTCCAGTCAGCCATCGGCGCGAGCACGCTGGCTGCCACGTAGGCGCCCAGCGCAATGAACACGCCATGGCCGAAGTTCAGCACGTCCATCAGGCCGAACACCAGCGTCAGGCCGGAGGCGATGATGAAGATGATCATGCCCATCGCCAGGCCCGCGACGGTAAGCGTCAACCATGTCGAACCCGACCCGATAAACGGAAACACCGCGGCGGCCAGCACCGGCACCAGCGCCAGCGGTTTCCAGTCGACATCGAGACCCTTCATAACGCCAGCCCCAGCAATGAGCGCTGCAACTCTTCGTCCGCGGCCAGCGCGGCCATGCTGCCGGCATGCACCACGCGGCCGTTGCTCATGACCGCTACCGTGTCACCAAGCCGCTTCGCGAAGTTGATGTTTTGCTCCACCAGCAGAATGGTCACGCCGCTGGCCTTGAGCTGCGCGAACGCGTCGATCATGTTGTTGACGATGGCTGGCGCAAGGCCCTTGCTGGGTTCGTCCACGATCAGCAATTCGCGCGGCTCCACGATGGCACGCGCCACCGCCAGCATCTGTTTTTGCCCGCCCGATAGCTTGCCGGCAGGATGGTTCCAGAACTTTTCCACCGCCGGGAACAACGAGAAGATCCATTTCAGGCGGCTTTCGTCCATCTGGCTTGCGCGCGCCGCGTCGCGCGCCGCAAGCAGCATGTTTTCCTTGACGGTCAGGTCGGAAAAAATGCCCATGGTTTCGGGCACGTAAGCGATCTTCAGCGCGGCAATCCGCGGTGTGTCCAGGGCAGTGATGTCGCGTCCAGCAAACCTGATGCGGCCCGGTCCCGCGCGCCACAAACCCATGATGGTCCGTAACGTCGTGGTCTTGCCCGCGCCATTGCGTCCCAGCAGCATGGTGAGCTGGCCCTTGGGCACCACCAGGTCCACACCGTGCAGGATGTGGTAGGCGCCGATATGGGTGTGGACGCCTTCGAGGGAAAGTAATGCCCCCACGCTTGCCACTTTGTGTGCTGCGCTGCCCCCCATGGGGGCGCTCGCGCCTTGGGACGGCCAGACGGCACTCGGACGGTTCTCGCTCACGGCGCTTTCCTCCTTCCACCTTGAGGGGGAAGGCCGGGTTGGGTGGGGGCCACTTCTTGCGCCAAGGCGTCCTGGGGGTTCACCCCCAGGTACGCCTCTTGCACCACCGGCGACGCGATCACCTGCGCCGGTTCGCCATCGGCCACCAGCGCGCCGTTGTGCAGCACGATGATGCGATCCGCCAGTTCGCGCACCACGTCCATCTTGTGCTCCACCAGCAGAATCGTTTTGCGCGGGTCGGCTTTGAGTTTGCGAATCAGGTCGAGAATTACCGGCGCTTCGTCGGCACTCATTCCTGCCGTGGGTTCGTCGAACATGAACACCTTGGGCTCCAGCGCCATCAGCAACGCCACTTCCAGCTTGCGCTGGTCGCCGTGCGGCAGGCTGGCCACCAGCATCTCCTGTTTGCCGGCCATCGACACACCCTCCAGCAGTTCGTGCGCACGCTGCGTCAAGGCCTTGTGGTCGCTCCAGATGCTCCACAGGTTGAGCCCATGCCGGTGTGCCCCTGCGCGCGTGGCCTGCACTGCCAGCCGTACGTTTTCCAGCACGGTCAGATTCGGAAACAGATTGGTTAACTGGAAAGCCCGTCCCAGCCCCGCATGGGTACGCGCCGACACGCCCAGGCCGGAAAGGTCCCGCCCATCCAGCAAAACGCTGCCACTGCTGGACCTGAGCTGGCCTGAAATAAGGTTGAAATAAGTCGTCTTGCCCGCACCATTGGGACCCACGATGGCCGTCAACGTGCCAGGCGCAAACGCGCAGCTCACAGCATTGACAGCCACGTGCCCGCCAAAGCGTATCGTCAGGTCCTTAGTTTCAAGCATATTGATAGGTGCTCGGCTACTGCGCGGACACAGGGCGTAGTTGGGCGGTGCTCGCAATCCTCACGTACCCGAAGTACGTTCCGGTTGCTGCGCTCCGTCCGCCTAGCCCCGTGCCCGCTCGCTACGCCGCTCCCCCATCAACGGGATCGCGGTGGCGGCAAACTGTTCCTCGCAAGGGGCACGAAGGTCCGCAGATACGACTCAGCGTTTATTCTGGATGGGCACATCCATTTCAGCGGGTGTGATTTCATGCACCAGTTCCGGTACGCCCCAGGCAAAAGCCGGATCGACCTTGATCTTGAAGTGGTACATGCTTTGCATCGCCTGATGGTCCTCCTTGCGGAACGTCATCTTGCCCTTGGGCGTGTCGAAGCTCATGCCTTCCATGGTGCTGATGAGCTTGTCGGTGTTGGTGTCGCCATTGGTTTTCTTGAGCGCCGTCACCAGCGCCATCCCGGCGGAGAAGCCACCGGCCGTGAAAAAGTCGGGGGGCGATTTGAACTCTTTGTAATGGCGCGCCACCAGGGCTTCATTGACCGGGTTCTTGGGTATGCCGAAGTAATAGTATGTGGCTCCCTCCATGTCGGGAAATCGCTTGTAGGCAGCCATTGCCGGCAGTATGTTTCCACCCGAACCGACTTCAATGCCAAAACGCTTTTTAAGATCGGCATCCGCCAGTGCTCCGAAAGGCGTAACCGCGCCTGCCCATACGACCGCGATTACCTTGCGGCCCGGTTTGTCCTTAAGCGCATCCACCATACGCTGAATACCCGCCGTGAAATCGTTGGTCGCTGGCGGCAAATATTCTTCGTGGACGATCTTGGTTTTCTTCAAGGCCTTCTTGAAGGCTTTCACGCCATCGCGCCCGAACGCCCAGTCCTGCGCCAGTACTGCCATTGACACACCCTCAGCATCAGATGCCACCGCGTTCGAGATCGCGTCCTGCGAGCTGTTGCGTCCGGTGCGGAAGATATATTTGTTCCACTTGTCACCGGTGATGGAGTCGGCCACGGCCGGCTCCACCAGCAAAATCTTTTTGTATTCTTCGGCCACCGGCAACATCGCCAGGGCGACCCCGGAACCCGTGGTACCGACCGCGATGTCGGCCTTGTCGTCCGAATAGGCGGCGGCCAACAGCGACTTGCCCAGGTCAGGTTTGCCCTGGTCGTCTTTCTCGATCACCACGATCTTCTTGCCGTTGATCATCATGGTGCCGTTGGTGCCGTAGTCCAGCCCCATCATCAGGCCCACCGCGGTTTGTTTGGCATAAGCCTCCAGGGCGCCAGTCTTGCCGTAAACGTGGGCGATGCGGATTTCCTTGGCTTGCGCCAAGGCGCTGCAGGACGTGAAAGCGGTTGCGGCAAGGATTGCCAGCGCGACGAGAGTGCGACGGTGCATAGATGTCTCCTGAACTGTTATAAAAAACCTTTGTATCTAAATGCAGATTACGTGCCGGATCGTAAGTCCATGATTTTTATATATAAATAATTGGCGGAACGCTATAAGCATAAATTCCAGACACTTAATATGTATTTAACCGATACATATGTCTTATTTTCAGACATTTCCTTTGAGTCGGCCGTAAAGGGTTGCGCGGGAGATGTCCAGCATCCGCGAAGCGGCTAATTTGTTGCCGCCGGTCGCAGCCATCGCAGCGGCGATGGCTTCCTGCTCCACCTCCGTCACTTGCGCAGACAGTGGGCGCAACAGCGTTTTCGTTCGCGCGGGTGACTTGCCGAAGTCACCGTGCGCAATCGGGGTCGCTGGCGCAATCCGCTCGATACCGGCTTCATGCAGCACCTGCTCGAGCACCTGCGAATCTATTTGGTGTGCGTCGCTGCGCATGGCAGTCTGCTCCAGCACGTTGCGCAGTTCGCGGATATTGCCGCGCCAATTCTGCGCACATAACAGCGCCAGCGCATCGGCCGTCAACTCCGGCAAGGCGGACCCGTTACGCAATGCCACATCGTCGCCCAGCGCCTCCACCAACGCGGGTATGTCGGCACGGCGTTCGCGCAGCGGCGGCACCCGGATCGGCAACACGTTGAGGCGGTAATACAGGTCCTCGCGAAATTTGCCTTCGCGCATCCAGGCGGTCAGGTCGCGCGATGTCGCCGCAATGACCCGCACGTCGAATGGCACCAGTTTGTTGGAGCCCAGCGGCTCGATTTCGCCTTCCTGCAAAGCACGCAGCAATTTGGCCTGAAGGCCAGGCGGCATGTCGCCGATTTCATCGAGGAACAACGTGCCGCCATCGGCCAGTTTGAACTTGCCGTCACGGCCCTTGCGTTCGGCGCCGGTATAGGCGCCCGGCGCGACACCGAAGAATTCCGCCTCCAGCAATGTGTCGGGCACCGCAGCGATATTGACGCTGACCAGCGGACCGCCGGCACGCGACGATGCCGCATGAATCGCGTGGGCCAGCAGTTCCTTGCCGGTACCGGTTTCGCCCAGCAATAACACCGGACTGCTGGACTGTGCCGCGCGCCGCGCCTGTCGCTTGACCTCCACCGCCGCCGCACTGGTGCCGATAAAACTCGCGAAGGTGTATTTGGACGGACGTGCTCCATGGCCCTTGCCGGCGCCCAGACTGAGTCGTTGCGTCGCCAGCTCGCGCCGCGCATCGTCCAGGTCGCGCTGCATCAGGGCAAACTTGCTGATCAGCGGCTGGAGCGTGGTCTCGGGATGGTCGAACAACACAATGCCGATGGCGCCGATCACGGCGTTGGCCTCGTCGCGCAGCGGAATACGGCTGACTACAAAAGTGCCGGCTCGGTTGGTCAAAAGGTCGATCAGATACGCCTCGCCGGTCTCCAGCACGCGGCGCATCTGCGTGTTGGGTATGACGTCGTCGACCATGTGGCCCACGAACTGGTCCACCGACGAAAAACCCAGCGCCGGCAGGAAACGTTTGTACCCTTCGTTGACCCACACGATGCGGCCATTGCGATCCACCAGGAACATGCCCTGGCTGATGCTGGAGAACAGGTGGAACATGGAGCGTGCCGCCAGTTCCAGAATGCCCTGCCCGTCGAGCGGCAAACCATGGGCTGTGCCGGGGAGTTCGGTAGGCGGTACGACCGGCGCAAAAGACATGCGCGCATGGTAACGCCGCCACTGGAATGCATAGGACACCTTGTTACGCAATTTTCATCAACAGTTGACTCAGTCAATGCATGCTATGCCCCATGAAAACCCTATTACTTGCCTCAATCGCGACGGCGATGATCGCCGCCACAGGCCCAGCCGCCGCTGACACCACTTCTTTTCGCTGCAAGAATGACCTTGTGAACTTGAGCGACGGAAAGGCTTCCGCGCTGCTGAAATGCGGAGAACCGGTTGTGAAGGACTCGTTCTGCAAGCCCACCGAACTGGGGACCACATCCATCGTTTCGACCTTGCCCAACGTGTCGCCAGCCACCACGGTCATTAACGTCGCGTCGTGTGTGACTGTGGAAGACTGGACCTACAACCCGGGTTACGGGCAGTTCATGACAACGCTGCGCTTCGAGTCCGGCAAACTCACCTCCATCACCTACGGGGATCGTGTCAAATGAAGTGCCTTCCACATCCCGAGCACCTTTGGCAGCATCAGCACCGCTACCACGATCACCAGCAAGGTGGCCGACATCGGGCGTTGCAGGAAGATGGTCCATCTGCCTTCACCAATCGACAGCGCGTTGCGCAACTGGGCTTCCGCCAACGGGCCGAGGATCATGCCCACCACGACTGGCGCGGTCGGGAAGTCGAAGCGGCGCATCACCACGCCAATCAGGCCTATCCCATACAGCAGCACCAGGTCGAATGCGCTTTGGCGCATGCCGTACACACCCACAGTCGCGAAAATAAGGATGCCCGCGTACAGATACGGCTTCGGAATCTTCAGCAGCTTGACCCACAGACCGACCATTGGCAAATTCAGGATCAGCAGCATGACGTTGCCGATATACAGCGACGCGATCAGCGCCCACACCAGCGCGGCCGAGGTCTGGAACAGCTGCGGGCCCGGCTGGATGCCGTAGTTCTGGAAGGCGCCCAGCAAAATCGCCGCCGTGTTGGAGGTCGGTATACCCAGCGTCAGCAGCGGAATCAGCGTAGCGGTAATGGCGGCATTGTTGGCTGCCTCCGGCCCTGCTACACCTTCTATCGCGCCCACCGTGCCGAACTCGGACTGGTTCCTGGCCAGCTTTTTTTCGGCCGCATAACTCAAAAAAGTCGGTATCTCGCTACCGCCGGCGGGAATGGTGCCGAACGGAAAACCGATCAGGGTGCCGCGTATCCAGGCCGGCCACGAACGGCGCCAGTCGTCCCGGGTCATGTGCACGCGGGTGAGTTTGTTTTGCGTCTGGCCGGTGCCGCCTTCATACAACACCGCGTAAAGCGACTCGCCAACCGCGAACAGTCCCACCGCGACCAGCACGATTTCGATGCCGTCCAGCAGTTCCGGCACACCACCCGTGTAACGCGCCTGTCCCGAGATTTGGTCCATGCCGATCAGCCCCATCGCCAGACCGATAAACAGCGCCACCATGCCGCGCAGCGTACTGCGGCCCAGCACCGCGCTGACCGTGGTGAAAGCCAGCAACATCAGGCAAAAATATTCGGGCGGGCCCAGGCGAATCGCGAAGTTGGCCAGCAACGGCGCGAACAAGGTCACCAGTACCGTAGCGATGGTGCCCGCCACGAAGGAGCCAATTGCCGAGGTTGCCAGCGCCGCACCGGCGCGCCCGCTCTTGGCCATCTTGCTGCCTTCGAGCGCCGTCACCATGCTGCCGGTCTCACCCGGCGTGTTGAGCAAAATCGAGGTGGTGGAGCCGCCGTACATGGCGCCGTAATAAATACCGGCGAAAAAAATCATCGATGCCGTGGCTTCGACCTTGGTGGTGATCGGAAGCAACATCGCCACCGCTACCGCCGGCCCGATGCCGGGCAACACGCCCACCGCCGTGCCGACCGCGCAACCGACAAAACACCACAGGAGATTGATCGGTGTCGCCGCGGTGGCAAAACCCATCAGAAGCTGGTTCCACAAGTCCATCAGATCCAACCGCTGGAACTGATGCCGGGCAAATTGATCGCCAGTAACTTGGTGAACATCCAGTACACCGGTGCGGCGATTGCCGCGCCGAGCAAGGCGTCCCTCACCAGTTGGGAAGCGCTAAAACCCGAGGCCGCGCCGCCGGGCGATTCGGCATTGCGCAAGCCGCGTACCGCCAGCACGAAACACAGGGCGCAGCTCAGGATAAAACCGAGGGTCGTGATTAGCGCCGCATTGACCAGCAGTGCCGCCGACATCCAGGCAAAACCGGGCCAATAACCGCGCGCCGAACCGCTGGGTTCCTCCAGGTCGCGAAACCCCCCGGTGCGCGCTTCCCACGCCACCAGCGCGCCGCACAACACCAACACAAGGCTTACCAGCCAGGGCAGGAAATTCGGCCCGACTCCCGCGTAGCCGGCCTCGGACGGCATCACCGATGCGCCGGCGGCCATCGCCACACCGATGGCGAGTATGCCGACCCCGATCGAAGTTTGCGTGCGATCGGTCCGGCTGCCGTTCACGAAAGCATTCCGGCCAAATGCATGGTGCCGCGCAATGCCGCGAAGTCGCTATCGACGAAGTCGTCGAAAGCCTTGCCGGTCAACAGCGCCGGTGTCCAGGCGTTTTTCGCCAGGTCGTCCTGCCATGACTTGGACTTGGTCGCCTTGATGATGATGTCGGTCAACGCGGCGCGCTGTTCGACCGTAATGCCGGGACCGCCGTACACGCCGCGCCAGTTGCCCAACACCACGTCGTAGCCGCTTTCGCGCATCGTCGGCACGTCGATGCCAGGCAGGCGTTTTTCAGACGTGACGCCAATCGCGCGCATTTTTCCGGCCTTGATGTATTCGGCGAACTCGCTGTAGCCGCTGCCGCCCACCGTCACGTTGCCGCCCAGAATCGCCACCGTGGCTTCACCACCGCCACGGAACGCGACGTAGTTGAC
>JANYBQ010000672.1 GCA_025360705.1 Betaproteobacteria bacterium
CGAGCGTGGCGTGGTTTTGCGCGACGAGACGGGATGGACTTTGTCTACCACGCGAGCGGCGGCGACCGTGATGGGTCTGTTGCGTGCGGCGGCATGGGACGCTTCCACCGATGGCGTGCTGGACTGGGCCAAGAATGCGTCGGCTTTCGACGCTGTCGCCCTGGTGCAACTGGAGATCGCGCTGCGCCGTCGCGGCACACGCGACTGGCGCGCGGTGGCAGTCGATGACGCCATCGCCTTGCAGATACAGGCAATACGCGAGGCCATGCAGAAGTCTCGCGCGTTGGGCGAGTGGCTGCAGGCGCTGCGCACCGCATTGCGGCATGCCGGGCAATGGCAGGCCTTGGTGGACGACGCGGCGGGTCAGGCCTTGCTCGATGCCCTGCGTCTGCGCCAGGGCGCGGAAAAGGAGTTTTCCGACGTATCCCGGCGCATGGATCAACCCGCGTTCGTGGCATGGGTCAGCCAGACGCTGGAGGCCGCCAGTTTTTTGCCTCCTCATCCGGCGCAAGCGCAGGTCGTGATACTCCCGGCCAGCCAATTGCTGGGACGGGTGTTGGCCGCGGTTGTGTTTCCGGGCTGCGATGAAGTCCGTTTACCGGCGTCACCGGAGACGCCGGGCATGTGGACCTCCGCGCAACGTCTGTTGTTGGGCCTGCCACAGCGCGATCAACTCGCCAAACTTGCGCGCGCGGCCTGGGAGTACGCGCTGTGTTCCCCCAACATCGACGTTTTGTGGCGTGCCAGCGAGGAGGGAGAGCGCTTGATGCCAAGCGCTTTGGTGCTGGAACTGCTGCTGCAAAAGCCCGATCTGTCGCCGGATCCGCGGGTGTCGCGCAGCCTGCGACCCATGCCGAACTCGATGCCGCGGCCGATCGGCGCGGCCTTGCCATTGAGGCGGCTTTCGGCCAGCGCCTATGAAGACCTGCGCCGTTGCCCGTACCGCTTTTTCGCGCTGCGGCAACTCAAGCTTCAGGAATCCGATGAACTCGATACGGAGTTGGGAAAGCGCGACTTTGGCAACTGGCTGCATGCCTTGCTCAGGCACTTTCACGAGGCGCTGGCGATGACGCCGACATCTCTTGCACAGGAGCGACGGGCGATGATCGACGATGCCGCCGAGCGCGCCAGCCAGGAGTTGGGATTGGCGCAAAGCGAGTTTCTTCCGTTCGCCGCCTCGTGGCCACGCGTACGCGCGACCTACCTTGGATGGCTTGCCGAACACCAGGCCGGCGGTGTATCTTTTGTGCAGGCCGAGGTGTGGAAGGAAATGCCGCTGGGCGCCTTGACACTGGTGGGCCGCATCGACCGAATTGACCGCCTGGCGGACGGCACGGCGCTGGTGATCGACTACAAAACCGAAGCGCGCAGCAAGACCTCGGACCGCATCAGAGATCCATTGGAAGACACGCAGCTGGCTTTTTATGCGGCTCTGCTGCATGACGATATGCCGGCGGCTTTGTATCTCAACGTGGGCGAACTTGAGGCCACCCGCTCTTACCCGCAACCCGGAATCGTGGAATTGCGCGACCAATTGGTGACGGGTATCCAGGACGACATGCAGCGCATTGCCGACGGGGCCCGCATGCCTGCACTCGGCGAAGGAGCCGCATGCGATTTTTGCGCCGCGCGTGGTTTATGCCGAAAGGACTTCTGGGAACCGGATGTCGGCCCGGAAACTTTATTGACGGGCGGAGCGGCGGATGAGTGATGCCGCGCGCCAGGCGGCTTACGAACACAACGGCCGACCGGTTACGGCCGACCACTTTTATGCGATTGCCTGTGACCCGCGCCGCAGTGTCGCCGTGGAGGCTTGCGCCGGTGCGGGCAAGACCTGGATGCTGGTGTCGCGTATCGTGCGCGCCTTGCTCGATGGGGTAGACCCGCACGATGGCCACCTGCGGGTGTCGCCGCACGAGATTTTGGCCATCACTTTTACAAAACGAGCGGCCAGCGAGATGCGCGAGCGGCTGTACCTGTGGCTGGAGCAGTTCGCGGATGCGCCACACGACGTCCTGGTTGCCGAATTGCAGGCGCGGGGTGTGTACGGCCCCAACGAAGAGGACGGTTTGAACGCCGCCAGCCAACGACTTCGCCAGCTGTACAAACGCGTTCTCGAGAGCGGGCGGCAAGTGCAGATCCGCACGTTCCACAGCTGGTTTGCAGCACTGCTGCGCGCCGCGCCGCTGGCGGTACTGGCGCAGCTTGACTTACCGCTCAACTACGAATTGCTGGAAGACGACGGACCCGCCACGGCGCTGGTCTGGCGGCGTTTTTACCAGGCGCTGGCGGCCCACCAGCCGCACAAGGCAGATTTCGAAGCGGTGGTGCTGGAGCACGGACGTTTCCAGACCGAGAAGGCCTTGGCGGTTGCGCTG
>JANYBQ010000677.1 GCA_025360705.1 Betaproteobacteria bacterium
CACGACCTCAATCTGGTACGCCAGGTAGCGCACCGGATCGCGGTCATGTACCGAGGCGATCTCGTGGAACTGATCGATGTCGACGAGCTCGCCGCCGGGGCGCACCACGCCTATACCCGCTCGCTCATGGACGCCGTCCCGGCGCCCGTGGCCAATCGCAATTAACACCCAAGGAGTTGACAATGGATCGCACCTCGCTTCTGGCCCGCCTCGACGAGAAGGCGGCTCTCGCACTGCTCAGCCAGATGGTTCAGCACAAGAGTTATTCCGAAACCGAGGGCGAACAGGTCTTGGCCGCCTTCATGGTGGACAAGATGCGCGCGATCGGGCTGGAGGCGGAACTGCAGCCGGTCGTCGGCAAACGCGTCAACGCCATTGGCCGCCTCAAGGGCGCCGGAGAAGGCAAGAGCCTGCTGTTCAACGGGCATCTGGACACCAACCCGGCCACCGAAGGCTGGACTGTCGATCCGTGGGGCGGTCTGGTCGACGACAAGTTCATCTACGGTATTGGCGTGTCCAACATGAAGGCGGGCGACGCCGCTTATTTTTGCGCCGTGAAGACACTTCTCGACGCCGGGGTCCAACTCAAGGGTGATGTCGTGTTGACCTATGTGGTCGGCGAGCTACAGGGCGGCGTAGGCACGGTTGCGGCCATACGGCAGGGCGTGACCGCAGACTATTTCATCAACTCCGAACCAACCGATCTGCAGGCGATCACGATGCACGCCTGCGCCTTCACCTTCGTGATCGAGTTGACCGGCAACACGCGCCATCTCTCCAAGCGCGAGCAGGCTGTCGATGCCATTGCCGCCGCGTGCGACCTCATCCCCCGTCTGAATGCCATGACGTTTTCCGGCGCGCGCAGCGAGGAGCATCGCTCGATCAATCGCGTTCACGTCGGTGTGGTGCACGGTGCGCTCGGCACGGAATTGCACGAATGGCGTCCACCGCAGGTGGCCGACTTCACGCGCATCAAGGGCTCGGGGCGTTACGCGCCCGGGCAGACCGAGGATGGCGCGATCGCCGATATGCAGCGCGAACTTGAGGCGCTTGAAGGACGTTTTCCCGGTCTCAAGACCAGCATCCGCACCGAAAAGAAGACCGGACACGGCGTCATGCCCGCTTTCGAGGTGGCCAGGGACGCGCGCATCGTGAAGACTGTCAATGCCGCTTATGCCACGGTCCGCGGCCGGAGCCAGCCTACCGGGGCCATCGCGCCACCCGGCTTCTTCGGCACCGACGCCGGCCATTTTTACGACGCGCTTGGAATGGAAGGCATCGTCTGCGGACCGGGCGGCCGCTACAACACGATGCCGGATGAACGCGTGGATATCGTGGACTACCTGGACATGATCCGCATCTACATGCTGTGTATTCTGGACATTTGCGAACAGCTTTGAAGTTGGGCGCAACTGCTGGAAAACACCGGGCAATGGAGGCTGACTCGGTCCGGTAAGAACATCTTGCAAGGCGCCTTCGTTATCATCGTTGCATGATTCCAATACTCGCCATATGCGCAGGTGCCAGCCTGGGTGCGTTGGCCCGCTGGGGCCTGGGATTGTGGCTGAGTCCCGGCGCGGTCATCCCCTACGGCACGCTGGCTGCCAACCTGATCGGCGGCTACCTGGTGGGTATCTGTGTCGCCGTATTCCAGGCCCTGCCGCAACTCGACCCGGTCTGGCGGCTGGCGTTGGTCACCGGCTTCCTGGGCGCGCTCACCACGTTTTCAAGTTTCTCGGCCGAGGTGGTCGGCATGCTCGGCCAGCAACGGTATGCGTTGGCCATGGGGACCACCGCCCTACATCTGTTCGGGTCGCTGTTGCTTACCGTAGCGGGCATACGGACCGCGATGTTTTTTATGGTGGCGCGAAGCTGACCCGTACGTATCTATAGCTTTGTGCGCGGTATTCCTGGCACCTTGAACCTGGCGTCTGGCGTTGCGCAATAGGCAACATGGCGCAATCCGAACCGCGTTTTTTCCGCATCGCCGTAGGGATGGCCGACCCTGCGCGATCGCGCATGCGGACCGCGATTCGCGTGCGCTGAAGCTCACGCTTAAAGGCCGACGCGCGTTGCTTCCTTTGTTGGCGGCTGACATGCAATTAAGCCTTGTCAGGCCAGTACAAGCCTGAAGTTTCCGACGAAATTTCAGTCTGGAATTTCCGGCTTGGCCCGGAGCGTGGACAGCGGCAAATCACTGACCTCCTGCAACAGTTGCGCCAACTGCAGCCCAGCCGCATCGATCAAGGCATGCCCCTTTGCAGCGGTTGCCGCTGCCGCATTGCCGGCCGCGCCGGCCGGGTTGTAGTCCTGCATTTGCCAGCCCAGCTTGGCGGAAGTGCCATTGCCCAGAATCGGATATTGGGCAGCACGTTCTTCGCTGCTGCTACGAAAATCTTGCGCCCGACCCATGTCCACGTACTGCTCACGCAGGGCCAGCATCATCGACGTTTCCATGTCACCGGCATGGATGCCAAAGCGATGTTCGTGCGCGGGGAAAAGACCCGTCACGGCGTCACCGAGCGGCAGCGAATACCAGTTGCTGGAATAGACGATCAGGTCATGGGCGGTGCGCAGGTCGCGCGCCACGATGTCCATCAAACTTACCTGCCCGCCATGGCTGTTGGACAGCACCAGCTTGCGGATTCCGGCACGGGCTACGCAGGCCCCCAGTTCCATCCAGATGCCGATAACGGTTTGCGCCGACAAGGTCAGCGTGCCTGGAAAACGAATGTGTTCATTGCTCTTGCCGACCTGCTGCGTGGGCAAAAAAAGCACCGGCAAGCCAGCCGGCAAATGCGGCACCGCAGCTTCGATCACACCATTGACCAGCGTCGTATCCACACTTACCGGCAAGTGCGGGCCGTGTTGCTCGGTGGCGGCTACGGGCAACACCGCTACGACGCGATCGATCCCCGGGCTGGCGGCAAGTTGCGCGAAATGCCGTGTCGTCAGGTCAGCCCAGAATACGGAAGGAAGTTGCATCGACGCATCTTACTAGCCGCCTTCCCATGACCGCCTACCCGGCCACCGTATGGCAAGCCTCACGCCGCGGCATTGCTCAGCGCTTCGTATCGCGCTCTTCCAAGGTGTTTGGCACGGTATAAGGCGGCGTCGGCGCGTTCAATCAGTGACAGTGGGGAACGCGCCGCGTTGACTTCAACGCTGGCTACCCCGATGCTCACGGAGAGCCACGGTCCTACCGTGGATGTGGCGTGCACAATCTGCTCGCCACGTATCGTCTCAAGGCAGGTCTGGGCGACCTTGCTGGCGGCGGCAAGATCGGCACCTGGCAGCAAAATGGCAAATTCCTCCCCTCCAAAACGGCTGACAAGGTCGCCCGCGCGCCGCGAGCAGCCGGCCAGCAATTGCGCCACGCGGCGCAGACACTCGTCGCCGCCCGCATGACCGTAATGGTCGTTGTACAGCTTGAAATGGTCGACGTCGATCATCAGCAGTGCCAGCGGCTGACCCGAGCGTGCGCTGCGCAACCGCTCAGCCTGTAGCGTCAGGTCGAACAGCCGCCGGTTGGCTATTCCGGTGAGGCCATCCGACATGGCCATTCGCTCCAGCTTCTCATTGGCAATTTTCAGGTCGATTTGGGACTGTTTGCGCCACGTGACATTTCTAAGCGTTCCGGTAAGGCCCACGGTTTTACCCTGCTCCACCACCGCTTCTCCTTGTGTGCGCACCCAGATCGCATTGCCCTTGGCAGTTGTCATTTGGAGCTCCATGTCCCATGGCGTCTGGTACTCAATAGCCGCGTTTCGCGCTGCCGCAAGCAAGACCCTGGATTCGGGCGAAAACGCATCCATGACGATTTGCTGGTCGGGCTCGACCGACGGATCGAGTTCGCGGATGCGGTACATCTCCTGTGACCAGGTGCTGCGTCCGGTCTCCAGGTCAAAATCCCATCCGCCGGTGCGCGACACCCGGCTCATGCGCGCCAGCAATTCGCCTGAGCGCTTGAGTTGCGCTTCAGCCATCTGACGATCGGTGACATCCATAGAAGTGCCCGTCATGCGCAACGCCCGACCATTTGCGTCGCGCTGTGTCACCCTGCCGCGGCTGTGAAGCCAAACCCAATGGCCGTCGCGGTGGCGCACCCGATAGTCCCCCACGAGTGACTCGGTCCGGCCAGCCTCGTGGGCAAGACGCGCCGCCTGCCATGCCTCCCGATCGTCAGGATGCACCCGGTTGGCCAACTCGTAAATAGCTTCGGCGGGTTCGTCAGGCCCGAAACCCACCATCTCTTGCGCTCGGGTGTTGACCGTTCTGGTCCCGGTCGCAAGATCAAGATCCCACAAGCCGAGGTCGCCACCTTCCAGCGCCAAGTTCAACCTTTCGGAATGCTCGCGCGACTCCTGCTCGCGAATCACGCGTAGTTCCGTTAGCGCCTGCCGCTTGTGTTGTACCAGCCAAGCTGCCATCAGGACCGTAGCGGCCAACAGGCAATACATCAGCGCATACAGCCTCGCCACGCTGCGCCACGGTGCCAACACGGCTGCGAGCGGGCGGCTGATGGTGGCAACCAGGGGCTGGTCCATATTCAACTCGAGCGGTTGCAAGGTGCGATAGGCGACCATCCGCTCGTCGCCAAGGGCATTTGTCGTGCCCGTAAAAAAGCTCTCGCCATTTCCGGAAACACGATGCAATTTGAAGAATGAATCACCGCCCACCGGGCCGTGGACTGTGGCGCTGTCAGTAGCCGGCACGCTGACGAAAACCTGGCCATTGCCGTGAATCAGCGTGCTGCGGGTTTCGTCCGCGTACAGCACGGATCGCAACAACACCTGAAAATACTCTGGGTCGAGCGTGGCCGCGACAACGCCCGCGAATTGACCTTTGTCATCGGTCCATATTCTGACCAGACTGACGGAGAAGACATTGAGCTTTGTGGTGAACGGTTCGGACACATACAGCCTGTCGCGAGCCGGATGGGCTTTGGACAACTGGAAATAAGCGCGTTGGTTCAAATCTATACCGATCAATTCCGCTCGGCTGGCTGCAAGAACCTGACCGGCCGCGTCGGTAACCAACATCGTCCGTACGCCCGGCATGGCGGCGTCGAGAGCTTTCAGGCGATGGACGACTTGAAGCTCCTGGCCGGCCGCTATCAGTGCCGCCACGTCGTTGCTGACGTTGGTCAGCGCGGCGTTTGCGCCTATCAATTGCTGGCCCAGATTTTCATCGATTATCCGCGCGCGCGTCAGCAGACTTTCGCGCTCGCGCGAAAGCGTCAACTCATATTCGCGATACACGAGGTAGGAGAACACGGCGCCCAGCGCGACCAGCGCCATTACTGCCAGGATCCACTGGCTGCGTCGTTGACGCGGAAACTTGGGATCGCGCGGCATCGTGACGCCGGCTCCCAGTGGGGCGCGAACTAAAGATGGGCGGGCGGCTTCAGTCATGCTTCAACTTTAACTGGCTTGCGCATGACTTCCAATTGGGATACGTTTTGCGCCAAACGCTGCCGGTAGCGGTTAGCATCGCCATGCCACTATCAAAGCGGGCAACATCTACCGTGACAAAAAGCGACAGCGAAGAAAACCGTTCCGTAGCCCTCTACTGGGATTTCGAAAACCTGCATGCCAGCCTGTCGGAGATGCATCTGGGTGAAGGCAGCTACGGCAAGATGGATGGGCGCTTCAAGGTGCAGGAGCCTTTCATCGACGTGCAGGCCATCGTGGAGCTTGCCTCGTCCTTCGGCCCCGTTGCCATCAACCGCGCCTACTGCAACTGGCAATGGTTCGGCCGCTACCGCGACGCATTACTGCAGGGCGCGGTGGAACTGATTCAGCTGTTCTCGCCCGGCCCCAACGCCAAGAACGGCGCTGACATCAAACTGTGCCTGGACGCGGTGGAAGACATCAGCCGCTTCGGCCACATAGGCACCGTCGTCATCGTGGGCGGCGACAGCGACTTCATGCCCGTGTCGCAAAAGATCAAGGCCGCCGGCCGGACGCTGATAGGCATCGGCACCCGCAAGTCCACCAACCGGCATTGGGCCAAGAGTTGCCATGAATTCCGGTATTACGAAAATCTTGTGGAACCATCCACCATGGCGCTTGCAGCACCCAGTGCGTCGCTGTCGGCAGACGGGGCCCACCATGAAGATGCCTACGCGACGCCACCAACACCACTCGTTCCAAAGGACCCGCGCGCCGAAATCTTCAAACGCGCCATCACCCTGCTGGCCGAAACCAAAGGCGACCCCTGGGTCAACGAAGGGGCGATCTGGCACATGATCAAGCGGCTGGACCCCACCTTCGATACCAGGGACCATGGGCACGAGAATTTTTCGGCAATGGTAAGCGCGTTGAATGCGTTGATCGAGATTCGCAAGGGGGTGTCGGATCGGGTAATCCGGTTGCGCATCTGAGCGCCGCAGCTCCTGCGCCACGACGCTCGTTACCTGGTCCCGATCGTCCAGCTGCTCCACCTGGTCGGCCACCGATCGCCGGATCAGCTTCATCGGGTCGCGTGACTTCGATCGCACCACACGCGCCACCATGGTTTTGACCACTTGCCGATACCGCAAGCGCGTCGGGTCGGGCTCGGCCAGACCTTGCTTGACCGTCAAATACTCCTATCAGGGCCACCGTGTCCAGACGGGTGTAGGTGTTGCCCTCCAGCTGGCTGGAAGCCCACGACAAGTCAATCCGCGGACGATCCATCACGGCCCTGCCATACGTACCGGCAGGTTGCGCTCCGTCGCCGACCGCAACTACCGCAACAGGCCAAGCCGGCGCACGGGCGTATAGGCCTCGGTCAAAGCCTGAAGGTCGGTAGCGGACAGGGTCAGCGCAAGCGCCGCCAGCGCGTCGTCGAGCTGCGGCAATTTGGTGGCGCCGATGATGGGCGAACTGATCCCGGGGCGGGTCAGCAACCACGCAAGCGCCACCTGTGCCGGCGGGAGCGCAAGGCGCGCGGACACTTCCACCAACACATCGAACACCCGATAGTCTTCCGGCGTGCCATAGGTCTTGGTGGAGTAGGAGCTGGCGGACCGGGCACGCGTGGAGTGTTGATTTCCGGTTTTGCGCCAGTCGGCCGCGAGAAAACCGCCGGCCAGTGGCGCCCATGGCGTGAGCCCGACGCCGGTCTGCTCGCAAAACGCGTTCATTTCGAACTCTTCTTCACGCCAGACCAGGTTGTACAAGTTCTGCATCGAAACAAACTTGGTCCAGCCATGGATTTCGGCCGTGTACTGCATGCTGGTGAACTGATACGCATACATCGACGATGCGCCGATATAACGCGCCTTGCCCGCCTTGACCACGTCGTGCAGCGCTTCCATCGTTTCTTCCATCGGCGTTGCGCGATCGAAGCGGTGGATGATATACAGATCGACATAGTCGGTGCCGAGCCGCCGCAAGCTTGCATCGATGCCGTCCATGATGTGTTTGCGCGAAAGGCCACTGTCGTTGGGGCCAGGGTTGGCCGCGGTTTCATTCATGACCTTGGTAGCGATGACGGCCTGATGCCGCGGCATTGTTTCCAGTACCAGCTTGCCCGTCAGCTCCTCGCTCGTGCCCCAGGAATAAACATCCGCTGTATCGAAGAAGTTGATACCGGCTTCGGCCGCCCCGCGAAAAAACGGCCGTGCGTCTTCCTCACCAAGCGCCCAGCTGGTGCGTGTATTGCCGGGCTCGCCAAAACTCATGCAGCCTAAGCACAACTGACTGACCTTTAAACCCGACCTGCCCAAATTGACATATTTCATGGCGTTTCTCCAAAGTGATGCAAATTAGCTGAACCGTGAAAATTGAAAGGAAGGACGCCCGCTTGAACATGCTGCAACTCCCAGTAATTGGAAACTCCAATATAGCCGGTGAAACTGGTCAGTGCAGCTCCAGCAGAACCGGCTGGTGGTCCGACGCGCGCGTCAGCGTGTTGACCTCCAGGCGCTTGACACGTGGCGCCAGGTCTTCGCTTACAAACACGAAGTCGCAGGTAATCGGCACGGGGCCATAACGCCGGTCGAACAGGCGAAATGTCGGGTCATGCGGGGTATCGCCATGGAGCAGGGGCCACGCGTCGGTCAATCGTGTGGCATCGGGTGCCGCCCCGCACTGAATCAATGCGTACTCGGCGTTGGCGATCTCGAAGTTGAAGTCGCCGCACAACACCGCACTCGCGGTGTGCACCTTGTTCTGGAACGGAGCGCCGGTTTCGTCGTCCATCGGCGGCCGTGCCGCGTGACCGCAGGCCTGTACGTGAATGTCCACCAGCGCCTGGGCTTGCGCCATGCGCTGGCGCGTGGAATAAAACTCCAGATGGGTGGTCATCACGCGCACCGGCCCGTGTGGCGTAACTACCGTGACGCTGGTGCAGATGCGCTGCATGGAGCGCACGCCAGCATCGGCGGGATACGGCAAAGGGTGATGCTGCACCTGCGCCACGGGTAGCCGCGTGGCCACCAGATTGCCGAAGCGCTGGCACTGTCCGTTGCGGCCAAGCTCATCGACGGCGGCGCCAAAACACACCTCGAAGCCAGGCAACAAATCAAGCAGGCGCGCGGCCTGGTCGTAACCGGCGTTGCCCGTGAGCAGCGGGTAGTTGTCCGCTACTTCCTGCAGGCACAACACGTCGAAGTCGGCCATGGCACGGGCTTCGCGCAACACGCGTTCCATGCTGATGACGTCGTCCAGTCCGCAAAACCATTGCACGTTCCAGGTCACCAGTTTCATGTCGTCTTCCTCACTTGATCCCGGCGCGCATGAAGCTCTGCACGAACTGGCGCTGGAACAGCAAAAATCCAATCAGAAGCGGCGCGGATGTCATCAAAGTCGCGGCCGTGATGATTGACCAGTCCACGCCCTGATCGGTACTGGAGAATACCTGCAGCCCGACGGTGAGCGGGCGCGCGGTCACGCTGTTGGTAATGATGACGGGCCATAAAAAATTGTTCCAGTGGAAGCTAACCGACACCAGCGCAAAAGCAGTGTAAACCGGCCTGGCCAGCGGCACGTAGATGCGCCACAGAATCTGCATTGAACCTGCGCCTTCCACACGGGCAGCTTCGTCGAGTTCGCGGGGTATGCCCAAAAAGGTCTGGCGCAATAAAAAAATTGCGAAGGCCGACGCAAAATAAGGCAGCCCTACAGCCAGCAATGTGTCCACAACGCCGAGCCAGGCCATCGTCTTGTAGTTCTCCACCAGCAGGATGTCGGGCATGATCATCAGCTGTATCAGCACCAGCGCAAACAACACGTTCTTGCCCGGGAATTCATAACGCGCGAACGCATAGGCGGCCAGCGTTCCGAGCACCAGTTGGCATGCCAGCACCATGCTCACCAGCAGCATGGTATTGAGAAAGTAGCGCGCAAAAGGAGCCGCCGCCCAGGCATGCGCGAAGTTGTCCAACGTAAGCGGGGCCAACAGCGCAAACCGCGTGGAATATTCGGATGGGTGAAACGCCGTCCACACCGCGTAGGCCAGCGGAAGAATCCACAACAGCGCCAGCACCCAGGCGGCCAGCGTATCGATCCAGCTTGGGTCGTTATAGACCAGCCGCGACGATGTTTTATCACCGCTCAAAAGCACCTCCAGAAATACAGATTTTCGGGATGACGTGCAAGGCGCCCGCGCAGCAACCGCAATATGCTTTCGGTACAGGAGGATTGCGAGCACCGCGCAACGACGCAATTCGCCCGAAAAATGGATTGATGGATGTGCCTTTTCACTTGTAGTGCACCTTGCGGTCGAGAACGAAAAACTGAAACAGCGCCACGGTCGCCAGCACTGCCAGCAACACCACGGTAATGGCAGCCGCATAGCCGGTGTCCCAATAGCTGAATCCGACCTGGAACAGGTGATACACCAACAGGGTCGACGCGTTGTCGGGGCCACCACGCGTGAGCACAAAAACATGGTCCACCATGCGCACGGCATTGATCACGGCGTTGATCATCACGAACAACGTAGTGGGCATCAGCAGAGGCCACAACACGCGGCGAAAGAAATACCAGCGCGACGCGCCTTCAATCGCGGCGGCCTCGCGCAGGCTCGGGTTTAGGCTTTGCAGCGCGGCCAGATAGAAAATCATGAAGAAGCCGGACTCCTTCCATATCGCCACCAGCGTGATGGCGCCTAGCGCGGTGTGCTGATCGCCCAGCCAGTTGTGCGAGGGCAAACCGAATAACCCCGTGATCTGCTCCAGCAGGCCATAGCCGGGGGTGTAGAAAAATAGCCAGATATTGGCCACCGCGATCATTGGCAACACCGTCGGCGTGAAGTAAGCCATGCGCAAAAAGCCGCGCCCGGTGATGCGCTCGTTGACCCACA
>JANYBQ010000699.1 GCA_025360705.1 Betaproteobacteria bacterium
TCCGGTTATTCATTCCCATCGACGCCAGAGACGGATATTTACCCGGACGCAGAAAGACACATTGGCCGCTGTACCCGTTGCCGGGGCAGACTTCAAACCAGCCTCCTACAACTTCAACCGAGGAGGCACGGTCGTTGAATCCGCTGCGACCGAAGTCGGCTACGTCGCCCTGTGTGACGAAAGACCTACCGCCGAAGTTTTCCCCTTGATAAAGAATCGCTCGTGGGAATCCCACCGCAGGAGGGCTCTCGCTCCGCAAAGCCCGCATGGAGGAAATCTGCTTATCCAGGCCCATGGTTTTCAGTGACGGATACTTTCCCGGGCGCAAAACAGCGCACTGCCCACCGAACCCGGTATCGGTACAGACCTCCCAAGGCCCACCGAACACTTCGATCGCCGAAATACGATCGTTAAAGCCGGTTCGTCTCAAGTCGACCAGTTCAGTTTGCGTATTGAAAGACCGGCCTCCAAAGCC
The DNA here is from genome assembly GCA_025360705.1 of Betaproteobacteria bacterium. GTDB lineage: Bacteria > Pseudomonadota > Gammaproteobacteria > Burkholderiales > Burkholderiaceae_C > CAISIP01. Next base: position 476 of record JANYBQ010000699.1, read on the forward strand.
TTCATTTTCATAAAAAATCACGTTGCTGGGTGCCGGGACTGGTGCAGCGGGGGGTGGCGTGTCCACGCGCGCCGCGGCCTGAACCGATGAGATTCGATTGTTCATGCCCATCGCCTGCAGCGTTGGATACTGCCCCGGGCGCAATATTACGCAGCGACCGTTGAAGCGTGTGTCGTCGCACACCTGCCAGCGCTCCCAGGCTTCGCCAGCAATTACGGCCGACGAGGCCTTGTCGTTGAATCCAAATCTTCCGAGGTCGCCAATCTGCCGGCGCGTGGTAAATGATTCGCCTTTAAAGCCTTCCTGTTCGTAGAGCGTGACTTGCGCCGAAGCCTGCACGGCTATGGCTATCGCTGCCAGCGCCAACGCGTTTTTAAGTACTGATGTTTTCATCGTTTGCTCCTTTGAAGTTCAGTGAAGACCGCATCGAGTACGTAGTGTCGGCGGTCAGGTAAAGCCTGGGGAAGCGGACTGCAACCTCAAGCCGGGTAGTAGATGTCCTACGCCTGTCCCATACCTCCCAGCGCCAGAATCCGATTGAAACAATGGTTGCAACCGCTTACGCCGGAAGTGTTTTTTTCCTACAAAGCGACGGATTTACGCCACTTAATATGCTTTCCTCACACGAGAGTTTTTCAATGCAACACCACGCCTTGTCTCTGAACATCGCAAAGCAAATTGCGCTGACGGTGGCATGTGCGGCGGTGGGTGTGCATGTGGCTGCGCAAGACGCCGGCGTCAAGGCGCTGCCCCCGGTAACCGTGATGGCCAAGGCCAACCCCGACCCGGTCGAAAAATCGTATCGCAAGATGATTCGTGGCATGGACCTGTTCGAAAAGCAGCACGGAATTTCCCCGAACGCATCCTTGCGTTTCAAACTGCTGCCGCGGCGGCGTCAGACCGACATGAACAGCATCGAGCTAGAGGTGCTGGGGTCCAACGCGGCGGTCCCGGTGGCGGTTGCGCCGGACCATACCTTTACCTTGCCGCGCGACGGGCAGGCACTGGACGAAGATGCACAGGTGACGCCGAACCGCAAGGCGCAAAGCATGACGTGGCGAACCGAGATTCGCACGCCGGGCCTACCGCCCGATACCCGGCGCCTGGGAGACCTGCGGCTGGAATGCAAGGTGGGGATGGAGGCCGGCCTGGTATCCGGCGACCGCTCCTTGTTTGGGCGCATCGTGGGCGCTGTGTTCGAAACGCCCGCCTACTGCGACAGGAACAATCCGCGCTACCTGTTTTTTGCGGATCGGCCCTTGTTCAGCGTGGCACTGGTCGCGGGCCAACGCACGGAAGTCCTTGCTGTCTCCAGGTTGTATGCCGGCGCGAGTGACGACACCGGGCTGAGCGACGCGCTTTCCGATTGCGATTGCGAGGTGCTGGTGGACCGCACCTACGAACTGCCGTTGGGTGACCGTAGCTGGCCCGATGACACACTGGTCGAGTTTGAATACATGGACGACGAATGACGACGCGCATGCCAGGCAAACAGCTTATGCGTACGGGGCTCGTAATGCTGCTGGGCTTCGGGCTTGCCGGGTGCGCGGGGCCTGCCGGATTTTTAGGTGCCGATAACAAGGCGTCAGCATTTCGTGACCCCGGCATGTCGATGCAAAACGCGCGTGACGCAATCGTGGTGGGGCAGTCCACCAAAGAGGGCGTCAGTGCGGCTCTGGGCCGTGCGACCGTGGTCAAGTTCGACAGTGGCTTTGAAGTCTGGCTCTATCGGGCGAACTCGTCTTCTGAGGCCGCCGCCAAAGCCGAATTTGTAATTCTGTTTGCCCCGTCGGGAGTCGTGAAGAAGACGCGGATCCGCGCAGCGTCTTAAACGCCATAACGTTGCAGGGGTCCGATCACGAATCTCCGGCTTGTCGGGGAAGGCATCTATAAAGCCAGGCTACACGTTGTTCGTACCGAACAGGTTGCTTCACACCGTCAAGAAGGTTTCCGGCAATGATGCGGCTTTAACTGGGGACAGGCCGTGCGGGATAGGCCGGCATTGCGACGCCGGCGCGACGCAGTATTCGGCATAACCGCCACCGTGGGTCAGCGCGCACACGACATCATCGATTTGCCATTGCAGTGGGCTTTAGCGCAGTTGCCGCAAGATTCTTTCAAATACGTCGTTGACGATTGCGCCTAGCGGGTTGTTTCGGGATGGCTGCTCCGACTCTGGCACAGGAGGCGGCTTGGGACGCTGGCGCGGAATGTCGAACTCGGCTTTCTGGTCGATCCAGCGCCCACGCAATGCCTGCTGAAAAACCTCGCCCACCATCGGCAGCGCGCTGCGGGCGCCCTGGCCCCAGTTGCCCATCGTGACGCTGTTGTCGTTAAAGCCGACGCGGGCGCCTGCAACCAGTTGCGGGTTCATCAGAATGAACCAGCCGTCGGTGTTGTCTTGCGTAGTGCCGGTTTTGCCCGCCACGTCGGCGCGGATTCCGTAGCGCCAGCGGATAGCCGTGCCCGTGCCTTCGTCGATTACGCCGCGCATGACGTTAACCAGCGTCAGCGCGTCCTTGCGTGGCATCGCGGGCTGGGCCTCTCTTGCCACCGGCCCGAATTGTTCCAGCAACTGGCCATTGCGGTCTTCCACGCGCAGCACCAGCACCGGCGCGATGTAGCTTCCGCCATTGGCGATGCTGCCGTAGGCGGTCACCATTTCTATCAGCGTGACGGGGCTGGTGCCCAGGGCCAGCGAGGGCACCAGGTCGAGCTTGCTCTGGCGCACGCCCAGCGCCTGCGCCAGTTGCGCGACGCGCGCCGGCCCCACTTGCTGCATCAACTGCGCCGTAATGGTGTTTTTGGAATACGCCAGCCCGTCGTGCAGGGTAGTGGGCAAGCCGGTAGGTGGCGTCGCGTCGCTGGGCGTCCACACTTCGCCGCCGCCGCCCTGTGCGCGAATTGCCACTGACTCATCGATAAAAGTATCGTTCGGGCTGAACCCCTGCATGAAAGCGGCGCCATACACAAAGGGCTTGAAGGTGGAGCCGGGCTGGCGCCGTGCCTGGCTGACATGGTCGAATTGCTCGGTTGAAAAGTCGCGGCTACCCACCCACGCGCGCACGGCGCCGTCGCGCGGGTCCAGCGCCAGGAAGCCGGCCTGCAGCACGGCACGTTGCTGCCCTGCCTTGACGCGCGCATCGGCCAGCGTTTGCAATTGCGCCATCTGCCTTGCCACCGCCTGGTTGGCGGCTTTCTGAAGCCTGGCGTCCAGTGTGGTGACCACGCGAAGACCGTCGGTTTGTATGTCGTAACCCTTGTCGTCCGCCCATTCGATCAGCCACTTACGCAGGCGCTGCGCGACGTGCGGCGCCGGACCCAATTGCACGACCTGACGCTCGAAGTCGAGCTTCAGCGGCCGCCTGGCAAGCAGGTCCAGCCGGGCAGCGCTCAACATGCCGTCTTTGGCCATCTGGGCCAGCACCAGGTTGCGGCGTTCTCTGGCACGTTCGGGGTTCAGCACCGGGTTGTAATAACTCGTGCCTTTGAGCATGCCGATCAGCGTGGCGCTTTCCAGTTCGTCCAGGTCCTTCGCCGACTTGTCGAAATAGGTGCGCGCGGCCATCTCGATGCCGAAAGCGTTGTACAGGAACGGGACCGTGTTGAGATAGGTCTCCAGAATCTCGCGCTTCGAATACACGGCCTCGATTTTCACCGCGGTGATGGCTTCCTTGACTTTGCGCGTGATGCTGGTGGCGCGCCCAATGTCATCGGGGTAAAGGTTGCGCGCCAGCTGCTGCGTGATGGTCGAGCCACCCTGCAAGTCGCCCCGCAAGGTGTTGAGCGCGGCCCCCGCCGTACGGCGAAAGTCGATGCCGTGGTGCTCGTAGAAGCGATGGTCCTCGGTAGCGATCAACGCGTTCACCACGCTCGGCGCTATCTTGTCCAGCGGCACCCAATCGCGATTGATGCGTTTGTATTCGGCCAGCACCGTACCATCCACAGCCAGCAGCATCGAGGGCAGTTCGCTCTTGGCCTTGCGCAGGTCGCCAATGCTGGGCGTGAAGGGGATCAGCACCAGCACGTAGAGCAGGCCGAGCGCGGGTAGCAGCAAAGTCGCCCGTACGGGATGCCGTCTCGCCGCAGCGATGACGAGGCGGCACTTTTGAGCTACGAATGCAAAGGCGGGGCGGAGGGCGGGGCGCATGGGCGGAGTTTACGCACGCCGGGAAAACCGACTTATGTGCAATACGGCATACCGCCCGTTACCCGGTTGGCGCGAAAACCAGGCGCTGGATATGGTTCGGAAATCGTGTCGATTCGGGATCGACCGGCGCGTCATTGGTAACCCCGCTTTTCAAACCCCCAGGTACTGCTCCAGCAATTCGGGGCGGGCATGCAGTTCGGCAGAGGGGCCCGCAAACACGACTTGGCCTTTGACCAGGATCACATTGCGGTCGGTGATCCGCGTGACATGCTTCCAGTTCTTGTCGACGATCACGCTGCTGATGCCGCTGTGGCGGATCAACTCGCAGATGCGCCAGATCTCGCGCGCGATCAACGGTGCCAGGCCTTCGGTGGCTTCGTCGAGGATCAATACGTCCGGGTTGGTCATCAGCGCGCGGCCTATCGTGAGCATTTGTTGTTCGCCCCCGCTGAGTTTCTGGCCGCCGTGGCCCAGGCGGTCCTTGAGGCGCGGAAAGGTGTCCAGCACGCGTTCGTAGTTCCAGTCTTGCCCCGCCTCGGCGCGTTCGCGAGCGGCAGCGGTGGCGCCCGCGCGTGCGGCCATCTTCAGGTTTTCCACCACGCTCAGGTTGCCAAAGATGCCGCGGCCTTCGGGCACATAGGCAATGCCCAGGGAAGCGATCTCATAAGGCGCGCGGCCGGTCATGAGATGGCCCATGATGGACACGCTGCCGGAACGCGGTTTGACCAGGCCCATGATGCTTTTCAGCAGCGTGCTTTTACCCATGCCGTTGCGGCCCATCAGGCCTATGGTCTCGCCGCGTGCGACCGCGAAGTCGATGTCGCGCAGGATATGGCTGGCCCCGTAGAAGGTGTTGAGGTTTCTGGCATCGATCAGTGGCTCGCTCATGCGCGTTCCTTCGATTCTTCGACATGCTCGGGACAGGCCGGTCTCAGCATGAACTGGGAAAACATCAGTGTTCCTCGCCCAGATACGCGGCCTGCACGCCGGCGTGGGCGCGTATGTCCGCCGGCGCGCCGCTGGCGATGACCTGGCCGTCGACCATCACGGTCAGGTGATCGGCCAGCGCAAACACAGCGTCCATGTCGTGTTCTACCAGCAGCATTGCATGGTCTTTTTTCAGGCGCAGCAATAGCGCGACCATTTGCTCGGCCTCGCTCACGCCCATGCCGGCCAGCGGCTCGTCCAGCAGCAGCACCCGCGGCTCGGTGGCGAGTGTCATCGCGATTTCAAGCTGGCGCTGCTCGCCGTGGCTGATGGTGGCAGCGATTGCGCCGCGCCGATGCGTCAGGCCGGCGAGTTCGATTGCCGCATTGCAGCGGGCATGTGCCGTCGCCGATTTGGCCGCCGGCCGCAGCCAGCGTAGCGGGTTCCAGGGCTGCTGCGGGTCGCGCGACTGCGCGGCCAGGAACACGTTGTCCCAGACGCTGAAGGGCAGAAAGATATTGGTTTTCTGATAACTGCGGCCCAAGCCCTGGCGGGAGACTTTTTCGGCGCTCCAGCCGGTAGTGTCCTGGCCGCTCAAGGTGACCTTGCCCGAGGTTGCCGGCAAGTCGCCCGACAGCAGATTGGTCAAGGTCGATTTGCCGGCGCCATTGGGACCGATCACGGCATGAATCCGGTCGCGCCACAAATCTATGGACACATCGTTGACGGCGGCCAGGCCACCAAAACGTTTGGTGAGCCGGTGCGCGCTCAATAGGACTTCAGACATGCGGGTCTTCGCCGTTGCCGCTGCCAGTGCCTTGCCGTCCGGCACCCGTGAAGCTTTGCACCACGCCCAATATGCCGCGCGGCGCAAACACCACCACCAGCACGATAAAGCCGCCCATCCAGAGTTGCCAGTGCTTGCCCAGGTTTACCGTGCCCACCTGCGGCAGATCCTTGAATGTATTGAGCACCAGCTCGAACGTGAACGCTCCGACGATTGCGCCCGCAAAGTTACCCATGCCGCCCAGGATCACCATCATGATGGCGTGTGCGCTCATCTGGAAACCCATTAGCTCGGGGTTGATGTAGCCACTCTGCACCCCCCACAGATAACCGGCCAGGCCGGCCAGCGCGCCGGCCAGTGTGAAGGCGCTCAACTTGTAGCCAAAGGTGCCGAATCCCATGGCCCGCATGCGGTGTTCATTGACGCGAATGCCGGCCAGCGCGCGGCCGAACGGGCTCCACAACAGGCGACGCAGAAAGGCATACACCAACAGCAACAGGGCCAGCGTGAAGTAATACAGCGTGCGTTTGCCGTCCAGGTCGAACAGCGTATGCCCGGCTACCGAAACTGTGGGCTTGAAGTTGATGTACAAACCGTCCGACCCACCCAACACCCGGTTGTCGAAGAACAGGAAATACACCATCTGCGCAAACGCCATCGTGACCATGATGAAGTAGATGCCATGGGTACGCACAACGAAGCAGCCGATCGTCAGCGCCGCCAGACCCGATGCCAGCACGGCCGCCGGCAAGGTCCACCACAGGCTCGCGGCTTCGTTCTGCGGCATAAGGAAAGCCAGGGCGTAACCGGCCAGGCCAAAATAGGCTGCATGTCCCAGCGACACCAGGCCCGTGAGCCCTTGCAGCAAGTCCAGGCTCATGGCGAAGATCGCCATGATCATCATGCGCGTGACCATCTGGGTGTAAAAATCGGAGCCCGCAAACGGGAAAGCAAGTAGAGCGGCCAGGCCCAGCCCCAGCGCGATCTGCACGCCGCGCGGAAGGGCTTCCAGATTGGCCCGATGGGCGCTGACCGCGCTCATTGCGCGAAAAGCCCCTCGGGCTTCCACAGCAACACAGCCGCCATCAACATGTAGACCAGCATGCCCGCCACCTGGGGCAGCAACACCTTGCCGAAAGTATCCACCAGGCCAACCAGCAGCGCCGAGATCAGCGCACCGCGCACCGAGCCTATGCCGCCTATCACCACCACCACGAAACACATGATCAGCACCTGCGAACCCATATTCGGGTATACGCTGGAAACCGGCGCGGCAATGATGCCTGCCACCGCTGCCAGGGCTACGCCAAGCGCAAAAACCAGCGCATGAATACGCTTGATGTCGATGCCCAGTGCCTCGGCCATGTCGCGGTTGAAAGCGCCCGCTCGAATCTTCATGCCAAGGCGAGTTTTTGAGATCAGCCAGTACAAGCCGAGCGCCAGCGCGATACAGACACCCGACATGAACAGCCGGTAGACCGGATAGGACAAATTGTCGGTCAGCGGGATGGATGCGCTCAGCAGGTCCGGAATCTTGACCCCGTGTACGTCGTCGCCCCACAATATGGAGCGCAACTCTTCAAAAATGTAGATCAGGCCGAATGTGAGCAGTACCTGGTCCAGATGCTCGCGCTGGTAAAAATGGCGAAACAGCAGGCGCTCCAGCATCAGGCCGAACAGCATCGCCATTGCCACCCCGCCGAAAATGGCCAGCGTGAGGCTGCCGAGCAGATTGCTGAGTGAATAGGCCAGGTAGGCACCCAGCATGTAGAAGCTGCCGTGCGCCAGGTTGACCACGCCCATGATGCCAAAGATCAGAGTCAGCCCGGCCGCCAGCATGAACAGCAGCAAGCCGTACTGCACGCTGTTGAGCAACTGGATCAGGAAGGTGGGGAAGTCCATTGAGGCTCAAGAGGTGGCAAGATGCCCGGTCTCTCAGGCCATCTTGCAACCGGCGCCGGAGTCGGCCAGCGCTTTGGCGGCGATGCCGATGACCTTGTTCTCCTTGTTCTCCACTACGCGCAGGTAGATGTCCTGCACCGGGTTGTGGGACTTGCTCATGGTCCACTTGCCGCGCGGGCTGTCGATGGTCGCCGACTCCAGGGCTTTGTACAGCGCCGCCTTGTTGTTCATGTCGCCTTTCACGGCGTTGGCGCCATGAATCAGTAACAGGCCGGTATCGTAGCCCTGCACGGCGAAGACGTCGGGTTGAAGCTTGTAGGTTTTGGCGTAAGCGAGCCGGAAAGCCCTGTTGCGCGGGATATCCAGGCTGTCCGCGTAATGCAGCGTGGAGACAATGCCTTCGCCGGCCGATCCGACGGCGTCCAGCACACCCTCGGTGAGAAAACCGGAGCCGTACAGCGGGATCTTGCCCTTGAGCCCGGCAGCCGCGTAATCCTGAATAAATTTGACGGCGCCGCCGCCGGAGAAGAAACAGGCCACGGCGTCGGGCTTGAGCGCCGCGATTTCCGTCAACAGGGCCTGGAATTCAACATTCGGGAACGGCAAGCTCAGCTCCTTGACGATGCTGCCGCCAGCTGCAAGATAGCCTTCCTTGAAGCCTTCAAAAGCCTCGTCGCCGGCCGCGTACTTCCAGGTAATCCAGACCGCTTTTTTGTGGCCTCTGGCGACCATGGCCGCACCCAGCGGCCGCGTGGGCTGCGAGTTGGTGAAAGAGGTGCGGAATACGTTGGGCGCGCACAGGGAGCGCGTAGCGGCGTGTACGCCGGCGTTCGGTATCAGGCTGAGCACCCCGCTGTCGCGCGCCACTTTCTGAATACCCATCTGCACGCCCGAGTGAACGGTGCCGACGAGCACGTCGACTTTGTCGCGCTGCACCAGTTTGGTGGCGTTTTCTATGCCCTTGGCAGGCTCGGACTCGTCGTCGACCTTGAAATATTCAATCTCGCGCCCCCCCAGTTTGCCGCCTTGTTCCTCGATCGCCATGCGAAAGCCGTTCTCGATGGCGACACCCAGTTGGCTATAAGTACCGGTATAGGGCAGCATCAGGCCGACGCGCAGCTTGGCGCTTTGGGCACGCGTTATCGCCGGCAAAAGCAGGCTGATGGAAGCGGTGCCTATAAGGGCAGCGCTGCGGGATAAAACCCGGCGACGTGAGGTCATGGAAGCTCCTTTGTTTTAAAGTGACAGTATTCGTAGACTCAAAGCAAATTGAGCCTACAGCGAACTTTGGAGGACGCGGCGTTTTCTGCGCGTATCGAGGTGCCAGGCCAGAAAGGGCAGGATCAACACCGAACCCGGCAGAATCCAGATCAGCAAGTAGGGGCTGACCGACGACACCGAACGCAGAATGTTCCTCAACGCCTGCTTGTCATGGATTGTCCATTTGCCGCCGTTGCGTTGTTTCATGAGCAGTGGGACCGCGCCTTTTATCTGCTCCATTTCCTGGCGCAAGCGGTTTTTTTCGCGGCTGTTGCCAGCCACCATGGATGAGAACCACAGCGGAGCGGAGGGCATCTTCGCCCGGAATGTCTGCGTGTTATCGGGATCGAATGCGACCGGCTTTTCGGGTGGTTCGGGGTTCGACTTGTCGCCAGCGGGTAGCATCGAAAGTTATTGCTTGCGCATCATGATGGCCTTGACCCAACCGGTGCCGGCGCCGGTTTCGACCTTCATGAAACCATCTCTTTCCTCGCCACCGTAAATCACCTCGTCGGACTTGCTCAGCGTAGCCAACACCGGGCCTTCAGAGGCGCTGCGATAGGCCTTGACACCTGCTATCTTGGGCAGGTAGACGTCGCCCGCCTGCCCGGCACCGGCCTTTACGCTAATTGATGCGTTGACCTGGTTTGCCGAGCTGCCTCTGGCCTGGACCAACGAGGGGTTGTCGCGCACCGCCAGCACGATCTTGTTCCAGTTGTTAAGGAACGAGGCGGCCACGATTTTGCCTTCGGCGGTGCTGGTGTAGCCGCCCAGCGCGGCGCCACCGCCCCCGCCGAACAACACCGCGCCGATGTTGAAGTCGGTCTGCTGGGCGCTGCCCTCCGCGGCGGCCACCTGGATTCCCGAACGCGTGTCTGCCATGACCATGGAGGTCTGGGCCTCCTTGAATTTCACACCGCCGGCGAGTGCGCCGAGCAAGCCCAGCTTGCCGCCGCCGAAAGCCCCACCCAGACCCGCCA